>JAIFMS010000176.1 GCA_020048335.1 Methylococcaceae bacterium
CACACAGATGAGTCGGATTAGGCTGTTAAGTAGTCGCGTTTTGGTATTAGTTTTAACAGCGGGTCAAGCCTATTTAGTACGTCTGTCATTGACGGAAGTGCTAATGCCTGTTTTAAACACCGTGCAGTTACTACTCGCTTTAACAGGCTTTTGGCTACTTTTTAGGCTGTATTTGCGTAGCTCTTCACCGCTTGCCTTAGAGAATACTTCGCAAGATACGCCTTCACCGTATTTGATTATTTTTGCCAGTTTTGTATTATTTTGGCAAATTGTGCTGGGCAGTTGGGTCAGCGTCAATAGTGCGGGGCTTGTGTGTACCGACTTTCCCTTTTGTAAAGACCAGCTGTTGCAAAATGCCGATTATCATACAGGGTTAGATTTTTTAAATGGTGTTGTGCAGCAGTATTCGGGCAAATTGGCTTTTAATGCGCGAGTTGCCGTGCATTGGCTGCACAGAATTGGCGCATTTATTAGCTTTGCTTTGCTGTCATTGGTCATGCTGAGTGCAACTTCTGAGTATTACAGCAAACCGATTCGCAAAGCAGGTTTGGCTTTAAGCGGACTTTTGTTATTGCAAATTACGCTGGGCATTTTAACCATTAAATTATCTGCACAATTGGAAATTGTGATTGCGCACAATTTAGTCGCCGCCTTATTAATGTTGCCGCTATTTGCGATAAGTTATTACAGTAAATACAGTTTTGCCGATTCTGCCACACTTTCTCAAAAACAAACCCCTATAGTAGAATCAACCGATTCGGTTTATTTGCGTTTAAAAAGCCAATTACAAAAAACGCGCACTGGTTTAGGCGGTGTTTTAAATCGACTACCTCTTGGGCAAAAAGGCATTAGCGATGAATTATTGGAAGAAATTGAAGAAAATTTATTGTTGGCGGATATAGGTATTGAAGCAACGACTGAAATTATTGATAAATTAACCGATAATTTAGACCGCCATGAATTAAACGATAGCGCGGCTTTGTTTGCCGCACTCAAACAAGACTTATTAGAAATGTTGACTCCGTGTAGTCAGCCGTTGCAAATTCCTAAACAAGACAGTCCGTTTGTGATTTTAGTAGTTGGCATTAATGGGGCAGGCAAAACCACCACCATTGGAAAATTGGCTAAAAAGTTGCAAAATCAAGGGCATAGTGTGATGTTAGCCGCAGGGGACACCTTTAGAGCTGCCGCTGTGGAGCAGTTACAAGTGTGGGGACAGCGCAATGAGATTCCTGTGATTGCCCAACATACAGGGGCGGATTCAGCCTCGGTGATTTTCGATGGGTTGCAATCGGCAAAAGCTAAAAAAATTGATGTGTTAATTGCCGATACCGCAGGGCGACTGCATACCAAATCGAATCTGATGGAAGAACTGAAAAAAATTAAGCGTATTATGAGCAAACTTGACGAATCCGCGCCGCATGAAGTGCTGTTAGTTTTAGATGCAGGAACGGGACAGAATGCGCTATCTCAGGCAAAATTGTTTAATGAAGCGGTTGCAGTAACTGGATTAGCTTTAACAAAATTGGATGGAACTGCGAAAGGCGGAATTATTTTTGCCCTTGCCAAACAAATGCAGATTCCCATCCGTTACATTGGTGTCGGGGAGGGGATTGATGATTTACAAGATTTTCATGCGCAAAACTTTGTTGATGCCCTGTTTGTCAGAGAAGAATAGCCATGTTGATATTTGACCAAGTGGGAAAACGCTATCCTGATGTGGGCGATGTGCTGCACGAGGTAAGCTTTCATTTACAGCGTGGTGAAATGGCCTTTTTAACAGGACACTCAGGCGCGGGCAAAAGCACAATTTTAAAATTAATTGCGATTATGGAATATTGCAGTCGCGGGCATATTTTATTGGAAGGAAAGAACTTAAATCGAGCGCAGGAGCGACATATCCCTTATATTCGCCGCAAACTGGGGTTGATTTTTCAAGATTATAAATTACTCCACGACAGAACCGTGTTTGACAATATCGCGTTGCCGCTGGTGATTTGCGGTTATGGGCATCAAGAAATTGCGCGGCGGGTGCGGGCGGCTTTAGATAAAGTGGGGCTATTGGGAAAAGAAAAAAAATATCCCTTATCGCTTTCCGCAGGCGAGCAGCAGCGGGTTGGAATTGCGCGGGCAGTGGTCAATAAACCTGCTTTGATTTTAGCCGATGAACCAACAGGCAGTTTAGACCCCGAATTAGCCGCTGAAGTCATGCACTTATTTGAGCAATTTCAGCAGGTGGGGGTCACGGTATTGATTGCAACCCATGATATTGGTTTAATCAGACGAATGGGACATCGGGTATTAAAATTGGATCACGGTCGGTTAATAGTGAGTTAATGATGAGTGACGATAAGCGTTTTCAAAACAGAGCGAAACTGAAAAAAGACAAGCCCAAACCCAGTTTGCCGCATACCAAAAAAGCGGGTGGAAATTTTAACGATAAATTTCGAGCCTATTTAGCCCTTCATGCGCACGCGCTATTTTTCAGTTTGGGACGCTTATTAAAAACTCCTTTTACCTCGGTGATGACTATCGTGGTGTTGGCAATTGCATTAGCGTCTGCCAGTGGCTTTTATCTTTTGCTACAAAATGCCGAACAATTAACGGGAAATTTGGAAGTGAGCAATCAAATTTCTTTGTTTCTAAAGCCTACAGTAGATGATTTAACAGGGCGAAAATTAGCGGATAAAATTCAGCAAAATCCAGAGGTTAAAGAGGTAAAACTCATCACCAAAGAGCAAGCCTTGGCAGAATTTCGGGATTTTAGTGGGTTTGGCGAAGCCATAAAAAATTTGGATGAAAATCCACTGCCGACGGTAGTGCAGGTTTTACCTAAAAATGCACTGGAAGAGACCGAAGATGTGCAAAAATTGGTTGCTGAATTAGCCCATTTACCCGAAGTGGATATTGCTCAAATTGATATGCAGTGGGTACGCAGATTGCAGTCGATGCTGGAGTTAGCGCATAGCGGCATGGTGATTCTTAACTTTGTATTTGGGTTTGCTATTTTATTTATTATGGGCAATACCATTCGCTTAGAATTAGAAGGGCGGCGTGATGAAGTCTTAATTGCCAAATTAGTCGGCGCGACTTATGCCTTTATCCAACGCCCTTTTTTGTACACAGGATTTTGGTTAGGTTTTTTTGCAGGCTCAATGGCATGGGTGATGGTCACTGCGGTGATGCTGATTCTAAAAAATCCAATTGAACGCTTATCGGGCTTATATGAAGGTGCGTATCAGGTCACTTTTTTAGGCTTTTTAGAAAGCATTTCTTTGTTAAGCATTGCCGCCGCGCTGGGTATTTTAGGGGCGTGGATTGTATTGCATTATCAATTGCGGCAAATAAAACCTGACTAATTATTTTTTTACGGATAGATGATGAAAGAACAAGATTGTTTACGGCGATTTTTATTTGAAGAAATAGCGGTGCGTGGCGAATGGGTTAGGCTACATGACAGTTGGCAAAAGGCGAAACAACATCAGGCTTTAACCCCTGCTTTACAAACTCAATTAGGACAGGCTTTAACCGCCGTGCTGCTGTTATCGGCCACGATTAAGTTTGAGGGGTCAATGATTTTACAAGCCCAAGGGGATGGCGCGTTGCGAACCTTAGTTGCTCAAGCCAGTCATGACCGAAAAATCAGAGGCTTGGTGCGCACGAATGATACAGCGGGTTGCACAGGGACATTAATGCAAATGCTGGGACAAGGGCGTTTAGTTTTAACAGTTGAATCTAAAAATGCCGCGCCGTATCAAGGTATTGTTGCACTTGCTGGGGATTGTTTAGCACACACGCTTGGGGCTTATTTTCAGCAATCTGAACAATTAAAAACCCAGCTTTGGTTATTTGCTAATGAAACCGATGCTGTGGGTTTGTTTTTACAAGAACTACCTGCACAGGTGGACTATCAAGCAGATTGGGAGCGCGTTGCCGCTTTAGCCAGCACGATTACCGAAGCTGAACTGCTCAATTTAGACTGTGAAGAAGTGCTGTATCGGTTGTTTAATGAAGAAAAGGTGCGAATTTACCCTGCCGAAGCGGTTGAGTTTAGTTGCCATTGTTCTAATGAAAAAATTTCCCGCACCCTTTATGCAATGGGTGAAGCCGATTTAAAGGCATTGTTGCTAGAGCAGGAGGGAATAATTGATGTCGGTTGTGAGTTTTGTGCCGCCCATTATCAATTTGATGAAAAACAAATTAACGCGCTTTTTTCAAACTAAAATGACTGGGGATGCTGTTCCGTGTGAAAGTCAATAGTGTCAATGATAGTCCGAGTGTGCATTATTACTGTACTAATGACAGGTCAAGTTAGTTTCTCAAAGTGAGTGAGATAACATAACCCGACCTTATGCCAACACTTCGCTATAAAACAGTCGCAAACCTACCAAGAAAGCTCCCGCACCTCATCATCCTCAGTGATTTTCGCATGACGCAAAACCCCTTGCTCATCATAGCGATACTCATGCGCCGATTCGATTTCGCCATACACCACTTTTTCACAGCGCAGCAGCTTGTCCTGCGCATCAAAATAGCCGCGATAATAAGTGTTGCGATTTTGCAAACTGGCAGGTTCAATGTCAGTGACTAATTTTAAGGGCAGTTTCACTCCGCTATAACTGACAAAATACCGGCATACAAGTTGTTCATTCATGGTTAACCTAACTAAAATGGGTTTCAAGAATAGTCAATGTTTGTTCTAGGCTCAAATTTTCATGCCCACCGATAATATTATGCGCGGTAATCGGATACTTTAAATCAATCCCATACCGCTGTGCATTTTGCGCAAAGGTATAAACATACGCTCGCAATTCTGCCTCATCCACCGCCATTAATTCAATTGCCTGAAAATGCGCTTCGGCAAGATTTAAGCGCAAGCTATTTTCACCAAATCGATGCACCCATTCAATCAGCAACAACTTCAAGGGGATGTCTTTATCAATCGCCCAAACATTCATAATGACTCGTCATAATTACAAGCGTGGTGATTTACACAGTTAACGCGGTGATGCTCAAATCTTCTTCCCAACAGCCAATTGGCTCACTCAAATTTAACTGTTCATCTTCAAACCGCACCAAAAAAACCGTGCGTTCGGGTTGTTCTTCGACATGACCAATTAAAGTAATCACCCCGCGCGTTCCTGCTGCCGCTAATAGCGTGCCTTCTATGCCATTGGGAATCGAACCGTCATCCATAATGCTGTGGGCTGCGTAAACCGCATCACCAATTTCTAAGTCAGTCACTTTCATTTTTATCGCTCCTAAAATTTTTTACGGCTAAGTTTGTAGCAAACCTTACAAAATTAAAGCCAGTGTTTGTTTTTTAAACCCTGTTGTCAGTGTTTTTGTTTGCTGAAAGGCTTGTTAAGCAAGATTTTCCAAAATTGGCATACAGGTTGCTATATCTATTACAAAAACAATGCCAACACAGCAGGAGATTTTCAAATGATGATTAATTTAACCGAAAAAGCCATTAGCGCGGTGGCACGTTTTATCGCCAGTTCAGAAACCCCCACAGCAGGATTGCGGATTGAAGTCACAGACGGCGGCTGTTCTGGCTTGCAGTATGGCTTAAAGCTGGAGTCAGAAACGCTGGAAAATGATGAGGTGTTGGATTACAACGATTTTAAAGTGTTTATTGATGCCAATAGCTTGCCAATGTTGCAAGGCATGACCGTTGATTTTTTAGATAGCATTGAAGGCTCAGGCTTTAAATTTACCAACCCTAATGCAGTAAAAAGTTGTGCGTGCGGGACATCGTTCTCGACTGAAGCTAATGGCGGCGACGCTAAAACCTGTACACCGCATTAAATGTAGGTTGGGTTAGGCAACAAGCCATCGACCAACGCATTCAAGCAAAAATAGTGGGTTATCGCTAACCCAACCGACGAAATACGAGGATTAAATCATGTGGGACTATTCAGAAAAAGTGCAAGAACATTTTTTTAACCCAAAAAATGCAGGCGCGGTCAAAGATGCCAATGCAACGGGCGAAGTGGGTTCAATCAGTTGCGGGGATGCGTTGCGCTTGACCTTAAAGGTCAATCCTGAAACCGAAGTGATTGAAGAATCAGGTTTTCAAACCTTTGGTTGCGGTTCAGCGATTGCCTCTTCTTCCGTGTTGACTGAAATTATCAAAGGGATGACCTTAGATGAAGCGTTAAAAGTCACTAACCAAGATATTGCCGCCCATTTAGATGGCTTGCCACCTGAAAAAATGCACTGCTCAGTCATGGGGCGGGAAGCTTTGCAAGCAGCCATTGCTAATTATCGCGGTGAAGAATGGAGCGATGACCACGAAGAAGGCGCGTTGGTGTGTAAATGTTTTGCCATTGATGCGGTGATGATTGAGGAAATGGTCTGGGCAAATAAACTCCGTACCGTAGAAGATGTGACCAATTTCACCAAAGCAGGCGGCGGTTGTGCGGCGTGTCACGAAGATATTGAAGCGATTTTGGAAAAAGTGTTAGCGGAAAAAGGCGAAAAATTTGACCCCGATGCGGCTTCGATTGAAGTTGTGTCGGAGAAAAAAGAGAAAAAACCGCTGACCAATTTACAACGGATTAAACGGATTGAAGAAGTGTTAGATTCGTTGCGCCCACAACTCATGGCAGATGGCGGCGATGTGGAATTGGTGGAAGTGATTGGCAATACTGCGTATGTGAATATGACGGGGGCGTGTAACGGGTGTCAAATGTCTGCAATGACCATTGCGGGCATCCAACAACGACTCATGGAAGTGTTAGGCGAGTTTATCAAAGTCGTTCCAGCCTCTGAAATGAGCAAATTAGTGACCATTGGAGCTTAAAATGCGCGACATTTATTTAGACAATAATGCGACCACCAAAGTCGACCCGTCGGTAGTGGATGTGATGCTACCGTATTTCACTGAACAATTTGGTAATCCTTCGTCTATTCATCGCTTTGCCGACGGCGTGGCAAAAGGGATTAAAAAAGCGCGTGGGCAAATTCAAGAGCTGCTCGGTTGTGAGCATGATTCTGAAATCATTTTTACCTCCTGCGGTACGGAGTCCGATTCCACCGCGATTTTATCCGCCATCAAAGCGCAACCGAATAAAAAAGAAATTATCACCACGATGGTGGAACATCCTGCGGTGCTGAATTTATGTGAATATTTGGAAAAAGAAGGCTACACCATTCACCGCTTGCCCGTTGATAAAGCGGGACGGTTAAATTTAGAAGCCTATAAAGCGATGTTGTCTGACAAAGTGGCGATTGTGTCGGTGATGTGGGCAAACAATGAAACAGGCACGTTGTTTCCTGTGGTGGACATGGCGGAGATGGCAAATGCCGCTGGGGTGATGTTTCATACCGATGCAGTGCAGGCGGTAGGCAAAATCCCGATGAATTTGAAAGACACCAAGATTGATATGTTGTCGTTGTCAGGTCATAAATTACACGCCCCGAAAGGGATTGGGGTGTTGTATTTAAAACGCGGTACGCGCTACCGTCCGCTGTTGCGCGGAGGGCATCAAGAACGCGGTCGCCGTGCAGGAACGGAAAACACCGCTTCGATAGTCGGTTTAGGCAAAGCCTGTGAATTGGCATTGCACTATATGGAACACGAAAACACCCATGTGAAAGCGATGCGTGACCGTTTGGAACGGGGGATTGTCGAGCAGATTCCGCATTGTTTTATTACGGGTGATTTGAATAATCGTTTGCCCAATACCTCGGATATTGCGTTTGAATATATCGAGGGCGAATCGATTTTAATGTTGCTGAATAAAGCAGGTATCGCCGCTTCCAGCGGTTCAGCGTGTACTTCGGGTTCATTAGAGCCGTCCCACGTTATGCGGGCAATGGGGATTCCTTACACCGCCGCACATGGCACGATTCGCTTTTCATTTTCCCGTTATAACACCATGACCGATGTTGACCATGTGTTAAAAGTGATGCCCGATATTGTGGCGGCGTTACGCAATTTATCGCCGTATTGGGATGGTGATAGGCCTGTGGCTGACCCTGAACAAGCGTTTGCGCCGACTTATTCGTAATAATCCAGACCTTCCAGGTTTTTAAAACCTAGAAGGTCTACGAGGTGAAGCCATGAAAACTCAAACCCGCAGCGTAATTATTGATGACACCACCCTCCGCGATGGCGAACAATCGGCTGGGGTTGCGTTTTCACTGCCTGAAAAACTGGAAATCGCCACGCAACTCGCCGCGTTAGGGGTGCAGGAATTAGAAATCGGCATTCCTGTGATGGGCGCGGTAGAACGTGAGGAAATTCAAGCGATTGCTGCTTTAAATCTGCCAAGTCAATTGCTGGTTTGGGGCAGAATGCGCACCGAAGATGTACAGGCTTGCAAAGGATTACAGGTCGGGATGGTGGATTTATCCATTTCAGCGTCTGACCAGCATATTCAGCACAAATTGAAAAAAACACGCCGTTGGGTGTTGGAAAATATCCACCGCTGTGTGCAACAGGCAAAAGGCTTAGGTTTGGAAGTGTGTGTGGGAATGGAAGACGCATCGCGTGCTGACAGTGATTTTTTAGCCCAAATTGCCCAAGCAGCTCAACAAGCAGGCGCGGTGCGGATTCGCTTTGCCGATACAGTGGGAATTATGGAACCGTTTGGGGTATTTGCAGCGATTAAACAATTACGCGCCAACACCGATTTAGACATCGAAATGCACGCCCATGATGATTTAGGGCTGGCAACTGCGAATACCTTAGCCGCCGCTTTAGCTGGGGCAACCCATCTGAATACCACGGTGAATGGTTTGGGCGAACGCGCAGGCAATGCCGCTTTAGAAGAAGTGGTGGTCGGTTTAAAACAACTCTACGGCATTGAAACAGGAGTTGATTTACGCGATTTTTCTGTCCTGTCTGACTATGTTGCCAAAGCCTCGGGCGATGCGATTGGCAGTCGGAAAAGTTTAATCGGCTCGGCAGTATTTAGCCATGAAGCGGGGATTCATGTCGATGGTCTTTTGAAAAATATTCATAATTATCAAGGGGTTGACCCTGCTGTAGTGGGGCGTAAACATCAGTTGGTATTAGGCAAACATTCTGGCACAAAAGGGGTGATTCATGCTTATCAACAATTAGGCATTGCAGTCAGTCAAGCCCAAGCAAAAACTATTTTAGTGCAAGTGCGTGATTTTGTTTGTCAAACCAAACGCAGCCCACAAACAGCCGATTTAACGGGCTTTATCAAACTCTAAATTCAGGAGTTGAAACAAATGGTTGCTCTTATGTCCGATATTAAAACCCAAGCTGCCAAAAAACCGCGCAGTTTATTTGCGCAATGGCGTGAAGATGTGGGCTGTGTATTTGCTCGTGACCCTGCCGCTAATAGTTCTCTTGAGATTGTCTTGACGTATCCTGGTGTGCAAGCGGTGTTGTTTCATCGCCTCACCCATCGTTGGTGGCACAAAGGCTGGCGATTGGCAGCTAGATTATTAGCAGGTTTTGCCCGCACCTTGACCAATGTGGATATTCATCCGGGCGCAACGATTGGACAACGCTTGTTTATTGATCACGGCTTAGGCGTGGTAATTGGTGAAACCGCTGAAATTGGCAACGATGTCACGCTGTATCATGGTGTTACACTGGGCGGCACGACTTGGCACAAAACCAAACGCCATCCAACCTTAGGCAATAAAGTGTTAATTGGGGCAGGGGCAAAAATTTTAGGTGCGATTACCTTAGGCGATGGCGTGCGGGTGGGAGCAAATTCGGTGGTGGTGAAAGATGTGCCGCCTTGCTGTACGGTGGTGGGAATTCCTGGGCGCATTGTGCAAAGCAAAGGCACAAAAATTCAGCGTAAAGACGGGATTGATTTAGACCATCATTTGATTCCTGACCCTGTAGGCAAAGCGATGAGCTGCTTATTAGAACGTTTAGAAGTGTTGGAAGCAGAACGCCTGCCCAAAACAGTCAAGCTCACAGAAGAAAATTGTCACAGCTGTGAAGCCGATACGGTGTGTCATAGTGAACAAAAAGTGACTATTACGACTGCTCGTCCTTTATTAAAATCCCCCTAGCCCCTTTTAAAAAAGGGGGAACTCCCTCCTTTTATAAAGGAGGGTTGGGGTGGATTTAAAAATGTGAAGACCTGACACAGATGTTTTTTATTTAAAGGGATTAGCAGATGGATTTATTAGATTTTGAAGCACAAGATTTGTATTTTGAACAGCCCGAATTAGCCGCTGTAACGCAATTATTGCAACAAGCATCCAGCGATTATGCCGACGGCACGGCTGAATTGCCACTCTTACAAGCCTATTTTTTAGCTCCGCAATCGTTGAATGTGTTGGTGGCATTGAATCGCTTTTATTATCACCAGCATCGTTTAGAAGAAGCTTTGGCAGCCACTGAAAAAGCCTTGGTGTTGATTGCCGAGCCGTTGAATTTTCCAACGCAATGGCAACGGTTGACACCCGAATTATTAGAGCAAGTTGCCCCCGAACAGTTGACGCGCCTGCGCTTGTATTTGTTTGCTTTAAAAAGCCTCGGTTTTTTAAATATGCGCTTGTTGCGGTTGGCATTAAGTCAGCGCGTTTTTGAAAAGCTGGTGGAACTGGATGATAAAGACCGCATCGGCGCGGCGGGCTTGTTGGAACTGGTGAAAAAACGCCTCGCTGAACCTTCTTAAATTTCCTCACTGCTTGCTTTCTCAAGCGTGGGGATAAACTGAATTTTTTAAAATTTTGGAGCAAGACCATGTTAAAAGAAAAACCCCAAGCGTTAATTCCGATTATGACTGCCGTGTGCTTTTTTCTGCTGGTAGTGTATTTATTCAGCCAAGATGCCTCATTGGCAGGGCCTTTTTAAGGAGAGCAAGATGAGTTTTAGTGAGGATTTAACCGATTTGGAATCTGCCGAAGATTTTTTGCAATACTTTGAATTAGAGTATGACCAATCGGTAGTACACGTTAATCGTTTGCACATTTTGCAACGTTTCCATGATTATCTGCAAAAAGCCGCTGACACCATGCCGCAACAAGAAGATGCCATGAAAGCGGTGTACAGTAAATTATTGCAACGGGCGTATCAGGATTTTGTGGAATCGGATGCGCAAACTGAAAAAGTGTTTAAGGTCTTCAATAGTGGTATTGGTGAGCCGCAAACTGCTTTTGTGTCATTAGGGGATATAAAAACATGAAACCCGACCGCTACGATGAAGGACGGTTTGACTTTGGTGAAACAGTGCGCGTCACTCGCAATGTCCGTAATGACGGCACTTATCCAGGGATGGAGGTGGGCGATTTATTGGTGCGGCGCGGCAGCATGGGCAATGTGATTAATGTTGGCACGTTTTTGCAAGACCAGATTATTTACACCGTGCATTTTTTAACCGAAGACCGAATGGTGGGCTGTCGTTTAGAAGAGTTATTAGGGGAAGACGAGCCGTGGAATCCGAGTTTATTTGAATTTCGCGAAAAAGTCCGTTGCAGGATTGATTTAGGCATTAACGGCAAAGTGTTGTATCCGAAAGGCACGGTGGGCGAAGTATTGAAAGTGTTGCGCGATAACGCTTTGATTCAATATCACGTTTATTTTCCCGATAAAATGTTGCAAGTGCCAGAAACCGCTTTAGAAGCACTCGAACCCAAAACTGTGTAGAGCCATGATGAATCCGTATATCTTATTAAGAGCCGCGTTAGCCTTGTTTAGAAAATCGCCTGTCGAATTAACACCGCAACAATTGGCGCAAGCACAAAGACAGGCGCAAAAAGAGTATGACTTAGAGCAGCAGGTATTAAACAGTGCAGAAGCGGCAAAAGTGATTATTCCCGCAGCAGAAGTGCAAGAAGCGTATCAACAAGTGCGCAGTCGTTATCAGGATGAGTCGGCGTTTCAAGCGGTATTAGCGGATAATCAACTTACGGTTGATAGTTTGAAAAAAGCCTTACAGCGGCAGGTCAAAGTCAATACCGTATTAGAATTTGTGGCGGCGGGTACAGTGGACGTGACTGAGGTGGAAATTGAGTTGTTTTACCATAATCACTTGCACAAGTTCACCCGTCCAGAGCAGCGGGAAGTGGCGCATATTCTGATTAGCATTAATCCAGAATACCCTGAAAACAGTCGCGCTAATGCGTTGCAACGGGCGGAGGAAATTCAAACTGTGTTGCAACAAGACTTAGCCCAATTTGCAGATTTGGCTTTAAAACATTCCGAATGTCCCACTCTATCCTGAACTGGACGAGGTTTTATTTGCCTTGGAAGTGAATAAAATCAGCGCGGTAGTTGAATCTGAAATGGGTTTTCATTTGTTGTGGTGTCAAAAAATTTACCCAGCCAATACTATGACCTTAGCGCAAGCCAATCCACGCATTTATCAATCATTACAAGACCGTTATAAAGTGCGCAAGCAACGGCAATGGTTAGCCCGTTTGCCCCGTTTAACCCGCGTTAAGGAGTATGATTATGTCTGACAAAGAGCCGAAACACTGTTCGTTTTGTGCGATTCCGCAATCGCCGTCTGTGCCGTTAATTGCAGGCGCGGAGGGCTATATCTGTGAAGCCTGTGTAATTTTAGCCAGTCAAGTAGTCAATAGCTGGAGTCGCAAAAAAGAACTCGCGGCTGTGCAAGAATCTGTGCCTATTCCTGCGGAAATCAAACAGCATTTAGACAGTTATGTGATTGGGCAAGATTTGGCAAAAGAAATTTTAGCGGTGGCGGTTTACAATCATTACAAACGCTTAAAACATCAAACCACCCGCACTAGCTTAGGCAATAGTGAGGCAGAGGTTGAAATTGGCAAATCCAATATTTTGCTGATTGGTCCGTCAGGAACGGGTAAAACCTTGCTTGCCAGCACCTTGGCAAAAGTGGTTGGCGTGCCGTTTGTGGTGGCAGATGCCACAACGTTAACTCAAGCGGGCTATGTGGGGGATGATGTTGAAAATATTTTAGTGCGCTTGTTAGATGTCGCTGATGGCAATATGAGCAAAGCCGAATGGGGGATTGTGTATTTAGATGAAATAGACAAAATCGCCCGCAGCCCCGAGCAAGCGACAGGTACGCGCGATGTGTCAGGCGAAGGGGTACAACAGGCTTTGTTGCGTTTGGTCGAAGGTTCGCAAGTTAAATTGCCCGCTAAAAGTCGCCATAATAAAGACGGACATGACACGCTGATTGACACGCGCAATATTTTGTTTATTGCAGGCGGGGCGTTTCCAGGGTTAGAAGCTCATGTTGAAAAACGGCTGCAACCCAAAGACAGTGCGATTGGGTTTCATGCGGCAATGAAAGGTGCAGAGAAACCGAGTTTAGAGGCGATGTTGAATGCTACCGAACCCAGTGATTTACGCCGTTTTGGTTTGATTCCTGAATTTATAGGGCGGTTTCCGATTTTAGCTCCCTTAGAGCCGTTAGATGTCGCGGCGTTGATTCAAATTTTGACCGAGCCTAAAAATGCACTGGTTAAGCAATATCAACAATTATTTCAGTATGAAAATGTCACACTTTCTTTTACTGAAGCGGCATTAGTGGAAATTGCGGAAAAAGCCATTGCTCGTGAAACAGGGGCGCGCGGCTTGCGCAGTATTTTAGAGCATTTGTTACGCAAAACCATGTTTGATATTCCGTCACAACAAGCGGTGCTGGAATGTGTGGTGGAACTGGAAACCGTTCAAGGGCTTGCGCCGATTACTTTAATCAAAAAACAAGCTGAAGAACAGCGACAACACGCAGGTCAATCCTAAATAGTGAATAAAATCCCCCTAGCCCC
>JAIFMS010000104.1 GCA_020048335.1 Methylococcaceae bacterium
AGTCGCTTATTTTTTAATATTTTCAGTAAAATGCTTGCATAAACCCTGAAATAAAAAACCAATTTACTCTATCCCATAAACTAAATATGGCGTAATATTTGCTAAATTATTATACTTTTTACAAACCTTTCTTAACATTATGACTCAAAAATATATTTCTTTAAAAGATCACGATACCCCGATAAAAGTTTTGTTTACGGGCTATTTATGTAGCGTTGCCGTTGGTTATTTTTTCGCACTGGTGCAAATTCTATTTACACACGGCATGGCGGACGGGCAGTTTGGCTTGTCAATTGATGATATTGTTTACAGCTATTACGGCAACCGCTCAGGAACAGTATTAGAAAAAAAGCTTAACGGTTCAATGAAACAAAACGCCTCTGAAAAAGAGCGGTTTGAAATTATGCAATGGGTGCGCGATGGGGCGGACATTAAAACCTACCAATCCACGGGCGTGAAAAAAATCATTGATGAACGCTGTGTCATGTGTCACAACAAAGAAGCTGGCACGATTCCTGATTTTAGTGATGTGGAAATTTTAAAAACCGTAACAACTGAAGATGAAGGGGCAACCTTTGCTTCCTTAACCCGCGTGTCGCATATTCATTTATTCGGCATTAGCTTTATTTTTATGTTCATCGGGATTATTTTCAGTTTTGCCCAAAGCCCGACGGTGCAATACAAATGTATCGCGATTGGAATGCCCTATGCGTTTTTATTGGTGGATATTCTTTCTTGGTGGCTGACGAAAATTCACCCGATGTTTGCAGTTTTGGTGATTTTGGCAGGGATGGGAATGGGGGTATCGTTCATGTTTATGTGGGTGATTTCGATTTTAGAAATGTGGTTTTATCCACAAGTCTTTATTGATAAAACCTCAGGACAACCCCGCAAACAACTCAGCACTGTTGTGATGGAAACTTTAGAGCCTTTCGGATTTGATAAAAACGCCAGTTTACTGAAAAACATGAGTTGGGCCATCGGTGAAATCATTGGCTTTTCGCGTGAAAAATGGCAAACCGTGCTGTTACCCTTTCTTAAAGACAAGTTGGATAAAAAGTCGTAAACTAAAAGTTCAACACGGTGTTTAAAAAGACACCGTGCTTACTTAACAAAACGACAGAGGTAGTAAAAATGAAGCCTTTAAAAATGATTGTTTATCTCATTGCTTTGTCGTCTTTAATGGGCTGTAGCCATGCCACGTTAAGTCGTGATGACTGTGTGCGCGGTGATTGGCTTGCCTTAGGTGTACAAGATGGTATGAATGGCAAAACGGTTGGGGAGTTAAATTTACACAAACAAGCCTGTTTAGACTATGGAATCACTCCTGACAGTAAATCCTATTTGACAGGACGTGAAAAAGGCTTGCTAGAATATTGCAAACTCGACAACGCAGTGACCAGTGGTTTAAATGGGCAACTTTATCAATCGGTGTGTCCGAAAGAAGTAGACGAGGCATTTCGCAAACAAAACGCCGCCGCTTATAATCTGTATTTAAATACCATCCGTAATAGTTATTATAATAATGGCTATTATTACGGTGGTTTTGGTAGTTACTACGGTGGATTTGGCTTAGGGTTTGGTGGTCGCCGTGGCTTTGGATTTAGTCCATTTGGTGGTTTTCGATGGGGTGGGCGTTGGTAAAAAAGTATTTTTTACAAAGAATGACTTTGTTAGTAACCGCTTTTCTCAGTAGCTGTGCCAGTTTAAGTCGAGAAGAATGTTTGTATGGCGATTGGTTTGCTTTAGGTGTGCAGGATGGGCGAGCGGGACACGTTGCCAGTCAAGTTGTATTACACCAAGATGCCTGCAAAGACTATGGCGTGAAGGTGGATAAAGCCCATTATTTAGCAGGACGAAAACAAGGCTTGCAGCAATACTGCCAGCTAAATAATGCGCTCGATACAGGTTTACGCGGTCAGCGTTATCAAGCGGTTTGTCCTGCACAAATTGACGCTGATTTCCGTTATTATAATGAAGCGGCGTATCAAGTTTATGAAAGCCGTTCTGCGTTAAAAAATTTAGACAGTTCCTTGTCTGATAAAGAAAACAGCTTAACGGATAAAAAATTGTCCGATAAACAGCGGCAAAATATTCGCAGTCAAATTCGCCGTTTAGATAATGAACGACGGGCTTTGCGTGATGATTTATATAACGCAGAACGGCAACTTGACCGTTTGATAGAGGAAACCCGACATCGCTAAAAACAAAAAAGGCAGTGATAAGCTGCCTTTTTTTATGCTTTTTGACAAAAAACTGTTTACAGTTTTTCTTTAATTCTAGCGGCTTTGCCTGTCAAATTACGCAAATAATACAATTTAGCCCGACGCACAACACCACGACGCTTAACAGTAATTTCACCAATCATGGGGCTATGTGTTTGAAAAACGCGCTCAACCCCTTCACCATAAGAAATTTTTCTAACGGTAAAGGCTGAGTTCAACCCCCGATTACGTTTCGCGATAACAATGCCTTCAAACGCCTGTAATCTTTCACGCTCGCCTTCTTTTACTTTGACCTGCACCACAACAGTATCCCCTGGACCAAATTCTGGCACATTGGTTTTCATTTGTGCGGCTTCTAATTCTTGTATGATTTTGCTCATTACTACACCCTATTTATAAACATCAACTTCAGTTTTGAATTCTTCTAGCAGTTTTTGTTGTTCTGCATTCAGTCTTTTTTTTTCTAACATATCGGGACGGCGCAGCCAAGTTCGCCCTAAGGCTTGTTTCATGCGCCAGCTATCTATTTGTGCGTGATTTCCTGCCACTAACACACTCGGTACATCACCTGCACTTAAGTGTTCAGGGCGGGTAAAATGCGGATAATCTAATAACCCATCACTGTGCGAGTCTTGTTTGGCTGAATTTTCATCCCCTAACACATCAGGCTGCAAACGAGTTAGCGCGTCAATTACAATCAGCGCACCTAATTCACCGCCACTAATCACATAATCGCCTAGTGACCATTCTTCATCACAAACCGCTGTGATAAAACGTTCATCAATTCCTTCGTAACGACCTGCTACCAAAATTAACTGCTCATAATCACTTGCTTGCTTAAGCAAAGCTTGGTTAATTGTTTTTCCCTGTGGCGATAAACAAACAGTTTTGCGGCACTGATGAGGGTAAGCTTGTTGCGCGGCACATACCGCATCAAATAAGGGCTGGTATTTCATCACCATTCCAGGCCCGCCGCCATAAGATTTATCATCAACGGTTCTGTGTTTGTCAAGCGTATAATCTCTAGGATTCCACACCGACAAGCCAACAAGACCTTTTGCGATAGCTTTACCTGTTACGCCATAACTAGCCCCTTGTAACACCATTTCTGGAAACAAGGTAATCACATCAAAACGCATCGCCAACTAAAACTCAGGATCCCAATCGACAATCATCTTCGCCGCTTGCAAATCAATTTTTTTCACAAATTGCCCTTGCAGAAAAGGAATCAATCTTTCGCGCTCACCTTTAACGACTAATACATCGTTAGAGCCAGTTTCCAGTAAATAATCAACGATACCCAGCATCACACCTTGTTCAGTTTCAACCTGCAACCCAATTAAATCACGCCAATAGTATTCACCTTCTTGTGGTTTAGGTAACCTATTGGCATCAATTAAGATTTCATAACCAATTAACGCTGTAGCTAAATCACGGTCTGTTATACCTGCCAAACCTGCTACAATGGCTTTGCCGTGCAGACTACCGTCCAAAACCGTCACCTGTTTGACATCCATGCCTTTTTTTAGCGTCCACGGTGAATAGGATAAAATATTTTCACGCGGTTCGGTAAACGAATAAACCTTGACCCAGCCTTTTACACCGAAAAGACCTGAAATTTTACCAACGACGATAAGCTGCTGTTTTGACAAGACACTACGCAGCCGCTTTTTTAGCAGCTTTAATCAATTGTGCGACACGATCAGAAGGCTGTGCGCCGACAGATTGCCAATATTCAACACGCGCCGTATCTAAACGCACTCTTTCTTCTTGACCACGCGAAAGAGGGTTAAAAAAGCCAAGGCGTTCGATATATTTGCCATCACGGCTATTTCTGCTGTCTGTGACAACAACATGATAAAACGGACGATTTTTCGCGCCACCTCTAGCAAGACGAATAGTTACCATCGAGTAAATTCCTTAAAAAACAATAATAGAAAACTTAACCTGCGTATATTACGCGATTGTCTCTTTAAAGTCATTAGTTACATCTGCATATTGCGTAAATTACTCTTCATTCCACGCATCAGATTGGTCAAATTGCCCTTTTTAAACTTTTTCATCATCTTATTCATAATGGTGTATTGTTTTAAAATACGATTAACATCTTGCAACTCTTGCCCACACCCTGCGGCGATGCGTTTTTTGCGGTTGCCTTTAATTAAGTCAGGAAAGGCGCGTTCTTGTTTGGTCATTGAATTAATCACTGCAATTTGTCGGGCTAACTCTTTGTCGTTGACCTTATCTTTCATGTGGCGTGGCACTTCATTCATGCCAGGTAATTTGTCAATCATCGAACTTAAACCGCCCATATTCTGCATTTGTTGCAACTGAGCGCGAAAATCCTCTAAATCAAACGATTTGCCTTTTTGTAGCTTTTGCGCCAGCTTTTCGGCGACTTTTTTATCGGCTTTTTGTTCGATTTCTTCAATCAGCGATAACATATCGCCCATGCCCAAAATCCGTGAGGCAATTCGGTCAGGATGGAACAATTCCAGCGCGTCTGTTTTTTCGCCCATTCCGATAAATTTAATCGGTTTACCTGTAATATGGCGAATAGAAAGAGCCGCCCCGCCCCGCGCGTCACCGTCTGCTTTGGTTAGCACAATCCCTGTTAAAGGCAGCGCATCATTAAAGGCTTTTGCGGTGTTTGCCGCATCTTGCCCTGTCATGCTATCGACGACAAACAAGGTTTCAATCGGATTAATCGCCGCGTGCAGCTCTTTAATCTCGCTCATCATGGCATCATCAACGTGCAAGCGACCCGCAGTATCGACAATCACTACATCTAAAAACTGTTTTTTCGCCGCTTCAATGGCAGCATTGGCAATATCAACAGGTTTTTGTGACAAGTCACTTTCAAAAAATACCAACCCTAAATCATTTGCCAATGTTTGCAATTGCTTAATCGCCGCTGGACGATAAATATCCGCGCTGACTACACCGACTTTTTTCTTTTGCGTTTCTTGCAACCAACGACCCAATTTAGCCACTGTCGTGGTTTTTCCTGCGCCTTGCAGTCCTGCCATCAACACAATGGCAGGTGGATTGGTGCGTAAATTTAAGCCTTCATTGGGCTCACCCATCACCTTAATTAATTCGGCTTGCACCAATTTAATTAAAGCTTGCCCAGGATTTAAACTTGCCTGAACCTCTTGCCCTAACGCGCCTTCTTTGACGCTATTAATAAAATCGGTGACCACAGGTAAAGCAACATCCGCCTCCAACAAAGCCATACGCACTTCGCGCAAGGTTTCTTTAATGTTGCTTTCGGTCAAACGACCTTGACCTTTAATTTTTTTCAAAGTACCGCTTAAACGGTCGGTTAAATTTTCAAACATAATGACACTTTTGTTATTTTAATCATGCAACCCCGCAGTTTAAAATTATGCTAAAACACGGGCGGACGGTTTTTGGTTTTGTCTAGTTTGCTGGGTAAAAACAAACTTACACAGCCATTATTAGGACAAACAAGCCCGATATATTAACATATCCTTTCGCAACATCTTTGCTATTATTAGTTTATAACAAGCCTTGAGTCTTTCCCTTATGAACGCCACACTTCTTGGTCTTTTTTCAATCGGTGCCTATTTAGGCTGCTGTGTTGGCTTAATAAAAAAACGCGACCAACAAAACAACACCGCTATCATTCTGTATCCTGCTTGGCTGGGCTTGTGCGCTCATTTGTTCACTATCGGTCTAATTTTTTCACAGGCAAACCGCTTTAACTTTAGCATCCTCAGCACCGCATCCTTGGTATCTGCCTTAGTGGTTTTATTATTGCTGTTGGCGACATTAACCAAGCCTGTGGCGAATTTAGGGCTGGCTATTTTTCCACTGGCAGCATTAATGCTTGGCTTAGATTTATATTTTCCTGAAAAACTGCGCAGTTTACAAACCTATAATTGGGAAATGGGAACGCACATTTTAAGTTCGGTGATTGCCTTTAGTTTGCTCAATATTGCCGCGTTACAAGCGATATTGCTGGCAATACAAGATGCGCAATTGAAAAATCATCAACCCAATAAATTTTTATTGCATTTACCTGCGTTGCAAACGATGGAAGCGTTGTTATTTCAAATGATAACCATGGGCGTGCTGTTTTTAACGGTGTCGTTAATCAGCGGAACATTATTTATTGACGATTTATTTGCCCAGCATTTAGTGCATAAAACCGTTCTGTCTATCGTTGCTTGGCTGATTTTCACTGCACTGTTAATCGGTAGATGGCGTTACGGTTGGCGTGGAAAAATTGCAATTAACTGGACAATTGCAGGCTTTGTGCTGTTATTACTGGCGTATTTTGGCAGTAAATTCGTGTTAGAAGTGATTTTAAAGCGGATTTAAGAAAACGATGTGTTCATTCGTCACAGGGCTGTCTTTGTCAGCATGGGAAAATTTATTATTATGATTACGCAATTGAAAATAGAAAATTATAAATCTATTCAGGAGCTAACCCTTGATGTGGGGCGAGTGAATGTTTTGATTGGGGAAAATGGCTGTGGCAAAAGTAATATTTTGGAAGCGATTACTTTTGCGGCGGCTGCGGAGGCGAATGATTTAAAGGACAATTCTTTAGAAATTAGAGGCATTAGGCTTTCCAATCCTGAATTAATGCGATCTGCTTTTGAAAAGACACAACAAGAGAAAATTAAAATTACGTTACATGCTATTTTTAATAAATATTATATTTTAAAAAATGAAAACGATGTTTATTCGGAATGGGTTTTAGATAAAACACTAGAAAATGAGATGCTAAAGATATTTAATGTCCCTCCCCCTCCTGATACTTATTGTGAAATAGAAGGCGATGAGGATATATGTGAGCAAACAAATGATGAAACTCATGAAGAGTATGCTTTCAGGGATATAATGGATAAGTTTCAAAAGTTTATTATATATTCACCAGAAAACTCAATATTACGAGATTTTTCACTCCCACCTAAGATAAAGCCATTAGGTGACAAAGGTGAGGGATTACTTAATTTACTCATTTACACACAATATAATGCGCACAAATCGCAAAAATTTTCTGAGTTAAATGACATTCAAGAAACTTTAGCTTTATTCGGCTGGTTTGAAGCAATTAAAATCCCTGATGATTTTTCATTATTGAATAAAAAAATAACTTTGCAAGACCGTTATTTAGCGTTGCCATTTGACCATCGCAGCGCAAATGAAGGCTTTTTATTAGTGCTATTTTATATTACCTTAGTGGTATCAAAATACACACCCAAAATATTTGCTATTGATAATATTGATACCTCATTAAATCCCAAACTGTGTTCAAAATTAATTGAAGAATTAGCACGTTTAGCGAAAAAATACGATAAACAAATCTTTTTAACATCACATAATCCAGCGATTTTGGACGGTATTGATTTAGGCGATGAAGAAGGACAACGCTTATTTGTGGTTTCAAGAAATAGGGAAGGACGTACACGCTGCAAACGAATAACAATAGAAAATAAACCAAAATCCTCTATCAGAGATAGATTGTCAAGAGTTCTCAATGAAAATGAAAATTATACAAAACAAGATGTTTTAGCACTATTTGATAATAGCAAAGAACCGGTAAAATTATCAGAAGCTTTTTTAAGAGGTTATTTAGGCGGATTACCAAAAGGATTTTAATTTATGAAATTCGGACTTGCCTGTGAAGGTTCTACAGACCAAATTGTTTTAAGAGATATTTTGTGTGGTTATTTTAATAATCCAGACCTTGATGACGAGATTATTGAACTGCAACCTCGTTTAGACAAAACAGAACAAAAACTACAAGACTTTGGTGGCTGGGAAAAGTTGCTTGATTATTTAAAAGATTCTCGATTTGCAGAGGATGTTCTTAGTAATGAATATATTGTTTTACAAATAGATACAGATATTTCAGAACGTTGTAATTTTAATGTTTCTCAATCTGAGATTAATAAATTATTAACCATTGAAAATTTTATCAACATCATAATTGGAAAGCTAATTTTAACAATAAATGAAAATAATCAAGGTTTTTATGAAGCGTATTCCAATAAACTTATCTTTGCAATTTGTGTACACTCTTTAGAATGTTGGCTTTATGCTTTTCACTCTACAAGAAAATTGAGCAAACCCAAAATAACAGGTTGTGGGTCAGCACTTGAATTTGATTTAAAAGTAAAAGGCTTTGTAAAGACAAAAAAACAAGATAAAGACAAAGAGCTTTATAAAAAATACAGCAAAGATTTTTTGATAAAGAAAAATATTGAAATAGCCGTTGAAAAAGACCCAAGTTTCAAACATTTCATTCAACAACTCCAACCTATTTCTCTATAACCGCACTTTTATAGCGTGTGGAAAATGTCTGTCAGAAGTAATTTTAAAACGGATTTAAGTAACTTGTTGCAAAAACTGCGATTCTGGTGAGAAACTAAAGAAAATTTTTTTTATCCCTAACAGCGCGGCAATTTTAGTCACAAAGTCCCGTTCATTTTGACAACAAACAACCTGCTGCTGATAAGTAAAACGGTATTCATTTTGAATATGGTCTAAGCAAGTCATCACCAAGGTTTTATCAGCCGCTGTGCGAATTGCCGTATCTTTTTCCAGTGCATATTCTAAGAGAGAAACATCCAACAACGTGCGCCTAAAATTGCCTTGATAACGATTGCTGACATTGGTTTCGGCAGGGTTTTTGCTGATGTTATGCGGGATGTGTTCGTTAGTCATAGGGCCTGCGCCATGTCGGGTTTGATAGGCGCGGCTGATTAAATAAAATTCAATCTCAGCATCACCCGTTAAAGCCAAGATATTTTTACTGCCCGTATTCGCGCGGGTAACGTGCGGAAAAAAGCCATAATGCTGGTCTAGCAATAAACCTTGTGAGCCTTCAAAAATAACCTCCTCATAACCTGTTGGCAATCCATAACATTTATCAATAAACGGCGAATGGCTAATTAAATCACAGCATTCTAAAAAATTGTCAACACACAACGTGGGAACGTGTGGGTAAAATTGTTTTATCTGCTGCAATTTTTGGGTAAATACCCACGGATAAAATAAATCAGCAAAGGTTAAGGAATAAAAATGAGCTTCGCGCCTTAAAGTATCACCCACGCCTACCCCGCAACTGCCATGCTGTGCGGTTTGTTGATTAGCATAAATATCATAGGGGGTGGTGACAGGGCAATTGCCATCAATGAACAAATGGGGCTGAAAACCTTGGTCTAATAAAACCGATAATTCGTGTATCAAACCAGCAGGTTCAATCGTGCAGTAAGCTGAAAAATAACTGCTCGCGCCCCGCAGTGTGCCAGAGCCGAAATTGGAAAAAACATGGCGAACCCCATCCAGCACAACGGTATGCCCTGCTTGTTGTCCGCCTGAAAAACGTACCACTAATGGGTTGTGGGCTTGGGAACAAAGATAATCGGTCATTAGACCTTTCCCTTCATCCCCAAAGCCTAAGCCGATAACTGCTTGATATTTCATTTATTACAGAATAATTTTAGTCGCTGTTATTGGCTCAACTACCGCAGCAGCCCCGCTGTTTTCAGCCACGATGCGGGGAATAATTTTAGAAATTTCCTCATGCCGCTCAACAATAATTAAATTTTCACCTAACAATTGTTTCCAACCTGCCATAGTAGTTCTTGACGAGCCTGCCCCTGTTTCTTTGATGTGCAGATGATAAACATGATAAAACTGCCGCGCTTTATCCAGTAATTCAGCAGCAGAATAGTTTTGATATTGCCCATCCCCCATCAATCCTTTTAAGGTTTTCGCTGGCAGATTTTTTAGAGTGGGTTCATCACCAACGGTAAATAAAAAACCTTTTTGTTGGCGTTTTTCAAAACAATCAAGGCTGGTATGAAAACCTGCAAAATACCAGGCTAATAAATAACTTTCTCCGTCATTTCCACCGCCGCCGCCTTCTAAATAGACACGGGTTAGCCAAATATCCAGCAATTCATCACTGGATTCAAACTGCCCTACTTGCAATGGACTTTCATCACATTCATGGTCGCCAACGGCTAAAAACAACAATTGCGGGTCTTTGATACCACTTTGGATGATATTGCCCATGATGTGTGGTAAGCCTTCTTTGACCAAGTGATGCGGAATTGACCCCATCGAGCCTGTCACATCGAGGGCTAAAATAATCGACACGGTGTTGGGATGCTCAATGGAATCGCGTGATTCCCGCAATCTAACGCCATGCGGATTCATCGCACTGTTGATATTATGTTGCGAAAAAATTTCGTTGACCGACTTTGTTTTATAGCCCAGTTTGGCAGAACGCACCGCGCGGTCACTGGTTGAATAATATCCCATACCCATGATTAGCTTCCTCCGAATAAATAGTCATAACGTTTTTTTGCAATTTCCAAGGTGATTTCGGTATTTCTAATTTTAATCCCTAAATCAATGTCTTTTTCTGCATACTGCACACAATCAAAATCGCTGGCTAAAATTAAACTTTGCGCGTTAGTTGGGGATAAATCCAACATATTCTCTTGCTCACGCTTCATTTTTTTGATGCTCAGTTCCAAGTCTTCAATTTTGCGCTTGTATACCAATTGCGTATCTTCTGCAATAGCCGTTGCCCTATCATCGCGAATTTGTTTGTTATTGCGTTTCAAGGAATGAATAAATGCACCGACAGTTTCAGGTGACAATGGTGTTGCGTCTTCTTCACTCATTCTATACTCCATTGATTTTATAGCTAAATAAAAAGCCACTTTTATATTTATTTTAAAATAATAGCAAGAATTTCTTTGTTGATTTGTAACCTATGTTTAAAAAGGAACAAGGGGGAGATTTAAAAAAATAGAATCCTATGGTAACGTGAAGAAGCGATAAAACGACTGCTTTTGTAGGTCACTCTTTTTATAGCCATAAAAATCAATCGACTAAGTGGAAAACTATAAATTGGTAGCTATTCACATTTTCAAATTTAGTTCCCTTTTCTTTTTCTTTACCTTTATAAAAAAGGATAAAAAATATGTCCGATTTAACCCTTTCCTGTCCCCTGCCCTTGCAATACCAACAAATTGTGATGGCGCACGGGGGCGGTGGTCGCTTGATGCAGCAATTATTTACCCAACTGATTCAACCCACCTTTAGCAATCCTTATTTAAATCAACAACATGACAGTGCTGTTTTTTCCATAGGCACACAACGACTGGCGTTTACCAGTGATTCCTATGTCATTAAGCCGTTGTTTTTTAAGGGCGGGGATATTGGCAAACTGGCAGTGTGCGGCACGGTCAATGATTTAGCCATGAGCGGGGCAAAACCGTTATTTTTAAGCTGTAGCTTGATTATTGAAGAGGGTTTTCCTTTAGAACACCTGCAAACTATTTTGCAATCTATGCAAAAAACCGCAGCGGAAGCGGGCGTATTTATTGTGACAGGCGATACCAAAGTGGTTGACCGTGGTAAAGGTGATGGCGTGTATATTAATACCGCAGGGGTTGGGGTTTGCGAAACGGCTTTAACAATTCAGCCCAACCAAATTCAAGTCGGTGATGCGATAATTATTAGTGGTGACATTGCCCGACATGGCATTGCAGTGATGTTGGAACGGGAAGGTTTGGCATTTGAAAATACCATCAACAGCGATTGTGCTGTCCTGTCAGGCATGGTTTTGGATTTATTGCAAACAGGGATTGAATTGCATTGTTTACGCGACTTAACCCGAGGTGGATTGGCTTCGGCATTAATTGAATTAGCCAGCAGTGCAAAAGTGCAGTTACAAATCAGTGAAACTGCCGTTCCGATTGCCGATGACGTAAAAAGTGCGTGTGAGCTGCTGGGCTTTGACCCGTTATATATCGCCAATGAAGGCTGCTGTGCCTTGTTTTTACCCGCAACACAAGTCACTGATGCGCTAGCGATTTTGCATCGTCACGAAACAGGCAAACAGGCTGTGCAAATCGGCACGGTGATGGCA
>JAIFMS010000020.1 GCA_020048335.1 Methylococcaceae bacterium
TGCCGGGGCTAACGATGGGTCAAGCAGGGTAGGAATTGTGATGCTTAACCACGAAAGATTTTCGTTGCCAGAAAGTGAGTTGGCATAATTGCGTTCAGGGTCAAGCTGCTCATAATAAAAATTTTCATGCTGTAAATTAAGCAAATGCAAATCAAGGTCTGTTGCTAAATAAACTACAAAAATGGATTGTGAAGGCTGCATTTGCTTGATGCGACTCAAATAGCGTTTAGGAAAATAAGCCTCACCAACTAACTGTGAAACAGTGTGACGCATATCCGCATTGGCAATTACGGTGTGGGTTTGGATGCTTTTTCCTGAGGCTAAGATAACGCTTTGCACTTGGTTTTGGGCAATTTTAATTTGCCTCACGCGCGTTTGATAATAAATAGAACCGCCTGCTTGTGTTAAGCCCGTGACCAAACTATCAGGCAGTTTTTGAAAGCCACCTTGACAGTAATAAGCCCCCTCAACCAAATAGCCCATAAACATGGTTGCCCAATAAACAAAGGACACTTGACTTGGCGGTAAGCCCAAATACGGCCACGCACAAGCAAGCATCGCCTGTAATTGGGGGTCTTGAATAAAATCCCTCCACGCTTCGCTTAAGGTGTAGTGTTTATATTTTAATAACAATGCCAGTTGTTGTTGCCAAACGGCACTGGGTTGAGTGCGCATAACATCATCGGCTTGGGTGGCTTGTTGGGCTAAAGCGAGACACAACGCAAGAAAGGCGGTTAATCCAGCGATTTGTTGCGGAAATAAGCCTGCCATTTGTTGAATAAAGGCGGGTACAGAGGTGGGAAGCGTGATTTTTAAATCGGGATAATGCACCGTTGCAAAACTGTCAATGCGAATAAAGTTTATGTGTTGATAAACCCCAATCGCTTGCAATATTTTACGAATGACTTGTCCGCCTTCATAACCTTCCATGCCGCAGCCGCTAATCAGATGAACACCGCAATCAAAGTGATAACGTTTGCGGGTAAAACCATGTGCATAACCACCCGGTCTGTCATGTTGTTCAAGAACGATGACAGATTTTCCTGCTTTTGCCAGCAGTGCGGCGGCAGTAAGTCCGCCAATACCGCTACCAATCACGACAATATCAGCAAAGTCAGGTATTACAGAACAGGTTGATTTCATACAGAAAGGTAAATTAGGCGGCAATGGTTTTGAATTATAACCAATCGCTTGCCTAAGTGAACACTTTTGCCAAAAATGGCAACATTGGCAATAATTATTGCCGCTTTTGATTAGGATAGTTGAATTGATCGGTAAAACGATAATTGCGTATTAAAGCGTTACAGGCAAAAGTATCGCCCATATCACACGCTTTTTGATAAAACGTCACCGCTTTTGTGCCATCTAATTGTTTTTCATACAATTCTGCTAAATTTCGACAGCTCATAGGATCGCCAAAACGACAGTCTTTTTGATGAATTTCGATAGCTTTACCAATATTTTGTGGAACACCATCACCTCTTTCATACATTAAACCCAATAAAGTGCAGCCGCGAATCTCACCTTGGTCACAGGCTTTTTTTAACGGCGTGAACGCTTCTTTAAAATCTTGTTTGACACCATCGCCTTTAAAATACATCTGCCCAATCACACTACAACTTTTGGCATTATTTTCTTCACACGCTTTAATATGCATCGTCATCGCTTCTATCCTAAGATACTGAAGTTCTGCGGTTAAGGCAGTATCCTCGGGTTCTGTTTTGCTAGCAGCCATAGCAGATAAGCAAAGGTGTGACAAAATAACAACAAATGCCAATTTGAAATAAAGTAATTTCATGTGAATTCTGTGTAGACTGTTTTGAATTTAAGGAGAATCGGAAAGGTTAAATCCTCTTTGGAAAGGGATTAAAAAAGAGAAAGTAAAGCGTGATTGTGCGTGGATATATTCAAATTATATTTTGTCTGTATGTCAAAATGATGACAGTTTAATGACAATTGTTTGTGGGGCTTTAAAGGGATTTTTAGTAAACAGGCAAGCAAAATCAGAAAACGCTGGGTATAATTTAGAAAAATTCCTTATTAAGTTTTGTTCGTTATGCAATCTGAATTTAAAACCATCGGTATCATTGGCAAACCAAGTGATCCAAGTATTACAGAGACCTTGTTGATTTTAGTGCGGCTGCTAAAACAGCAGGGGTATCAAATCGTGGTTGCCAGTGATACAGCACAGTTTATCAGTGATAGCCGAATTAAAGCCTACCCTGTTGACACCTTGACTCAGTATTGTGATGTGGTATTGGCAGTAGGCGGCGATGGTACTTTTTTAATGGCAGCGCGGGCAGCGTCGGTCAATCTGATTCCATTGATTGGGATTAACTTAGGACGGGTTGGATTTTTGGTCGATATTTCACCCGATACGATGCAACACAAGTTGCTGCAAATGTTGCAAGGGCATTACAAAGCAGAGCAGCGGCATTTATTGCGGACTAAGATAATGCGTGAAGGCAAGGCGATTCATGAAGAAATTTCGTTGAATGAAGTGGTTGTACATCGCTGGGTAACACCGAGCATGATTAAAATTGTGACGCATATTAATGGGCGTTTTTTAAATGAACAGCGTTCAGATGGCTTGATTATTGCCACACCAACAGGTTCAACTGCCTATTCCCTGTCAGCGGGTGGACCTATTTTGCATCCCAATTTGAACGCGCTGGTGTTAGTACCTTTAAATCCGCATACCTTGACCAATCGCCCGATTGTGATAGAAGATTCGGCAGAAATTGAAATTAGTTTTTGCCAAAGTACGCAAATTAATGCCCTAGTGACCTGTGACCATTTGCAAATTCCAGATGTGTATATCGGTGATAGAATTTTAATTAAAAAAGAATCGATGCCAATTAAAATTTTGCATCCGATCGAACATGATTTTTTTGATACCTTACGGCAGAAATTGCATTGGAGTGATGGGTATCAGGCTTAAAGTCGCGATACTTGAAATTGTAAAACTATTTTTAGGTCGCTTAAGACAGCTATTTTTAATATAAACAACGTGTTAGCTGTTTGTATTTTTGATTTACCCTGTCACTCAGGTACAAATAATAAATTTTTACTTTACAACCGCTAGTTAAAAGATTAAAAAAAGCACTTTTTTAATATCGGATTAGAAAATGGCTAAAGTGTCATCTAAATTTGTATCTGAGTCAGCTGGAAAAAAGAATGACAATAAGGTTATTAATACCACTGATGAGGGAAGTGATGATAATGTTGAATTAAATGATTATTACCCGTTTCCTATTGAAAATGAAAAAGTTTCAAAAAAAATGGCATCCCGTCGAAAAGTCGAGATGTTGTGGGAAAAGAAACGCTTAAAAGACCAATTGGGTGATTTTGATGATTATGAAGATTACGATGATGATTTTAACTTTTAAGTGATTAAAAAGACTTTTTGAGAAAAAGATAGTGCCTACTCAGTTGGGTGCTATCGCTTTTCGTAATTTATGGATAATCCGTGCTGATTGCTTGGCAAATTGTGCTACTGTTGTTGGCTTTCAAAATTTTAAATCAATTCTAGTATGACAAATGCGAACTCGTGTTAAAATTTGCGGTTTTACTCAAACTGAGCAAGCCGTACACGCGGCAAAATTGGGGGTGGATGCAATAGGCTTGGTTTTTTACCCTGCAAGTCCGCGCTATCTCAGCATAGAGCAAGCCCAGAAAATTGTGCAAGCTTTGCCCGCATTTACCAGCGTAGTGGCTTTGTTTGTTGATGAAAAGCCTGCGCAAATTAAAATAGTGCTAG
Organism: Methylococcaceae bacterium; assembly: GCA_020048335.1. Classification (GTDB taxonomy): domain Bacteria; phylum Pseudomonadota; class Gammaproteobacteria; order Methylococcales; family Methylomonadaceae; genus CAIQWF01. The sequence continues at coordinate 3,761 of JAIFMS010000020.1, forward strand.
AAAATGTCGCCATTGATTGCCTTCAGTTTCACGGTAATGAAACCGCCGCGCAGTGTCGTCTTTATGGAAAGCCCTATTTAAAAGCGATACAAATGCGAGCCGCTGTCAATATTGCGCAACTTAGTCAGGATTATGAGGATGCAGCGGGGTTGTTATTAGATGCGTATCATCCTGATGTAAAAGGCGGAATGGGGCAGACTTTCGACTGGGATTTAATTCCTGCTCAAGTGGCTGTACCGATTATTTTGGCAGGCGGTTTGTGTGTTGAAAATGTAAAGCAGGCTGTGCAAACAGTGAAACCCTATGCAGTCGATGTTAGTAGTGGGGTTGAAAGTATCAAAGGGGTTAAGGATGTTGCTAAAATGGCAGCATTTATCACAGCAGTTAATCAAGTTGACAGAATTTAAGATGACAGAAAACTATACCATGCCAGATGAGCGCGGTCATTTTGGCCCTTATGGCGGAATGTTTGTTGCAGAAACATTAATGCCACCCATTCAAGCGTTAAATGAAGCTTATCAACGCTACTTGGCAGACCCTGAATTTATAGCCGAACTGGATGCAGATTTGCAGCATTATGTTGGTCGCCCTTCCCCGTTATACCATGCACAACGCTGGAGTAAGGAATTGGGCGGAGCGCAAATTTATTTAAAACGTGAAGACCTCAATCATACAGGGGCGCACAAAATAAATAACACCGTCGGACAAGCTTTATTAGCTAAACGAATGGGCAAAACCCGGATTATTGCAGAAACTGGCGCAGGGCAACATGGTGTTGCGACAGCCACCGTAGCAGCACGTTTAGGCTTGGAATGTGTGGTTTATATGGGGTCGGTGGATGTTCAGCGGCAAGCATTAAATGTGTATCGGATGAAATTATTAGGCGCGAAAGTGGTCGCCGTTGAGTCAGGGTCAAAAACCCTTAAAGATGCGCTAAATGAAGCCTTGCGCGATTGGGTAACCAATGTAGACAACACCTTTTATATTATTGGGACCGTTGCAGGGCCGCATCCTTATCCTGCAATGGTGCGGGATTTTCAGGCGATTATCGGACGTGAAGCCAAACAACAATGTTTAGCACAAACAGGACGATTGCCCGATGCGTTAGTTGCCTGTGTTGGCGGCGGGTCGAATGCGATTGGTTTATTTTATCCTTTCATTGATGATGCAAGCGTTAAAATGATAGGCGTTGAGGCAGCAGGCGATGGTATTGAAACAGGACGGCATTCTGCACCGCTATGTGCAGGCAGACCAGGTGTATTACATGGCAATCGCACCTATTTAATGGCAGATGATGATGGCGAAATTATTGAAACCCATTCGATTTCTGCTGGGTTAGATTATCCAGGTGTTGGGCCTGAACACGCTTGGTTAAAAGATACCCATCGGGCGCAATATGTCGCCATTACCGATGATGAAGCGTTGCAGGGTTTTCATGCGCTAACACAGATGGAAGGGATTATTCCTGCCTTAGAATCCAGTCATGCAATGGCTTATACACTCAAATTAGCACCCACCATGAAAAAAGACGACATTATTATTGTCAATTTATCAGGACGGGGCGACAAGGATATGCACACCATGGCACAACGCGAGGGGATTCAATTATGAGTCGGTTAGCGGCAAAATTTGCCCAGCTTGCGCAAGCAAAACGCAAAGCGTTAATTCCATTTGTCACAGTAGGTGATCCACATCCTGAATTTACTTTACCTTTGTTACACGCAATGGTAGAGGCAGGTGCTGATATTTTAGAATTAGGCGTGCCTTTTTCAGACCCTATGGCAGATGGTCCTGTGATTCAACGCGCCAGTGAGCGGGCTTTAGCCCACAAAATGAGCTTGCGTAAAGTATTAGCGATTGCCAGCGAATTTAGAAAAACCGATACTCAAACCCCCTTAGTGCTAATGGGGTACTTAAACCCTATTGAAATGATGGGGTATGAAACCTTTGCAAATGCCGCACAGCAAGCAGGTATTGATGGCGTATTAACCGTTGATTTACCCCCTGAAGAAGCAGAAAACTGTGTTGTATTGCTAAAAGAACGGGGTATTGACCAAATTTTCTTGCTTGCACCGAATAGTTCAGATGAGCGGATTCAAAAAATGGGTCGCGTTGGCAGCGGTTATCTTTACTATGTTTCTTTAAAAGGTGTGACGGGGGCTGGACACTTAAATACCGATGATGTGGCAACAAAATTAGCACAAATCAGAAACAATACCTCGCTACCTGTCGGCGTGGGCTTTGGTGTTAAAGATGCACAAACGGCTAAAACCGTGTCACAAATTGCCGATGGCGTAGTGGTAGGTAGTGCTTTAATTGCACAAATTGAGGATAATTTGCATGATTTAGCAACCGCAAAACTAAAAATTGTTGAATTATTGTCATCTATGCGTCATGCAATGGATAGCTAACAGCTGGAGTTTGCCCTTATGAGTTGGTTTGAAAAACTAGTTCCATCAACAATTAGAACCAATGCGTCTAATAAAAAAATTACCGTACCCGAGGGCTTGTGGGCTAAATGCCCAAGTTGTAATGCGATTTTATACAATGCTGAATTGGAACGTAATTTCAATGTTTGCCCAAAATGTGCACATCATATGCGGATTAATGCCAGAACGCGCTTGGCTTTATTTTTAGATGAAGAAGAACGCGAAGAAATTGGCAAAGGGCTAAAACCTGTTGATCCTTTGAAATTTAAAGATAGCAAACGCTATAAAGACAGAGTTTCACAGGCACAAAAGCAAAGTAAAGAAAATGATGCGTTGGTGGTGATGCAAGGTCGCTTAAAAGGGCAACCCATTGTCGCTGCCGCGTTTGACTTTTCTTTTATGGGCGGGTCAATGGGGTCGGTTGTAGGCGAGCGTTTTGTGCGCGGTGTTAATAAAAGCATTGAAATAAACGCCCCTTTTATTGTTTTTACGGCCAGTGGTGGTGCAAGAATGCAAGAATCCTTGTATTCATTGTTTCAAATGACCAAAACCAGTGCGGTTCTGACAAAATTGGCACAGGCTGGCTTGCCCTATATTTCCTTTATGACCGATCCGACGATGGGTGGGGTTTCCGCAAGTTTAGCGATGTTGGGCGATATTAATGTCGCCGAACCCAATGCGTTAATTGGTTTTGCAGGGCCAAGGGTAATCGAGCAAACAGTGCGTGAAAAATTACCAGAAGGTTTTCAGCGCAGTGAATTTTTACAAGAACACGGGGCGATTGATATGATTGTCGATCGTCGGCAAATGCGTGATGAAATCAGTGCTGTTTTAACGCTTTTAATGGCAGGTGTAACAGTGAATGTGCCAAAAACAACAGATTCTGTGACACAAATAATTGCTCTGGCAGCGTCCGAAAATTCAGCAGAATTATCGGAAAAAATGCAACTAGAGCCACCAGAAAAAGACGTTATTTAACTTTTTATGAGTCGTTTTTCTTCGCTAGAAGCGTGGCTACAATGGCAAGAAAATCTTCATCCGCGTAGCATTGATTTGGGCTTGGCACGGGTTAGAGTTGTACTACAAAAATTAAATCCGCAAAAACGCCCCGCCCCAGTCACGATTACAGTGGCAGGCACAAATGGCAAAGGCTCATGTGTTGCTTTTTTAGAAGCGATATATCTGGCGCAAGGTTATCGCGTAGGGACTTATACGTCACCGCATATTTTAACTTACAATGAGAGGATTAAAATCAATGGTGTCCCTGTTACGGATGAGTTGATTTGCCAAGCCTTTAGCCGAATAGACAAGGTGCGTGAAGCGGTCTCATTGAGCTATTTTGAATTTGGTACGTTGGCGGCATTAGATATATTTTCGCGTTCTAAGCTTGACGTACAACTATTGGAAGTGGGCTTAGGCGGACGCTTGGATGCAGTGAATATTATTGACCCTGCTGTTGCAATTATTAGCAGCATTGCGATAGATCATGTGGATTGGTTAGGCAGTACAAGGGAATCCATTGCAACGGAAAAAGCAGGTATCTTTCGTTCTGCAACGCCCGCGATTGTAGCAGATTTGCAGCCACCTCAAACCTTAATAGACCGCGCAAACCAGCTTCAAGCCAACTTATTTTGCATTAATCAACAGTTTAGTTATCACAAAAACAGCACAAATTGGGATTGGTTTTATGATGAGCAGCGTTTTTGTAAATTGCCATTTCCTGCGTTAAAAGGCGAACATCAGTTTCGCAACGCCTCGGCGAGTATTTTAGCGGTTACTCAATTACAAAAACAGTTGCCGGTCAGTCAAACAGCAATTTGCCAAGGCTTAAAAACTGCTCAATTAATGGGGCGGTTTCAGTTGATAGACGGTGAGATTCCTATTTTACTCGATGTAGCCCACAATCCACAGGCAGTCGAAAGTTTGCTTGATCATTTAGACACTTATTTTGCAAATCAAAGAATACAGGCGGTTTTTACAATGATGAAAGATAAAGATATTTTAGGGGTTATTTCATTATTAAAAAATCGAATTGACAATTGGTTTATCGCACCTTTAACCCATCCTCGCATTGCGTCAACTGAGATGATGCGAGATTGTTTTAAAAAACAGGGAATTGAGCAGGTCTGGTTTGGGTTTGAAAGTTTTTCACAAACTCTGAAGGCTGCGAAAAAACAAGCTCGTCAAGGCGAGTTAATTTTAATTTTTGGTTCTTTCTTTTTGGTGTCGGCGTATTTGGTTGACAAGAAAACTATTTAAAAGGTGTAAAACATGGAAATAGATGAAAAACTAAAAAATAGGTTAGCGGGTGCTACGGTAGTGACTTTATTAGCCGTTGTTTTTTTACCCATGTTATTTGACGACCCCGTAGAAAAAAAACAACCTGTTCTTAGTGAGTTGAGTTTACCGCTTAAATCTGAGTCTTCTACTTTACTTACGGCTGCGATTTTGCCTGATTCAATGGAGCAAGTGACACTGCCAGAACCTCCACGCCCTGTTGCAAAAAAAATAACGCCAACTGCTTTGCCAAAATCGCCCCCAGTACCTGAAAAGACTTTAGTCGCAACGCCAGAAAAAACAGCCTTAGCCCAGCCTTTGCCCATAGAAGCAACGCTCCCTCCTGCTAAAGCAGGTGAAAAACGCTGGGTAATACAAGTTGTCAGTTTAACAGATGAAGCAAAAGCCAATGCCTTTCGTGATAAATTGCGGTCACAAGGTTTTTCTGCAACGGTTGTAACAGGCATAGTTAAAGGAAATCAAGTATATCGGCTAAATGTTGGTCCTGAATTGGATGCTGAAAGAGCGCAGGCAACAAAAACTAAAATCAATCAGCTCAATCATGTGCAAAGTTTTGTTAAAGCTGAATAAGCTATTTTTGTTTTCCTAGCAACAAAATGAATAGCGTCGATTACGGTATTGCAGGGATTGTTCTCTTATCTTTGTGGATTGGTGGAGTGCGTGGGTTTGTCAAAGAAGCCATTGCTTTACTCAGTTGGGCTAGCGGCATTTGGGCAGGCTTATCATTTAGTCCTGAGTTGGCTTTTTTATTGCCTGATGTGGTTAAACCTCTGGCAGTACGGATTGTTGTCACCTACCTTCTGATTGTGATGGCAAGCTTGATTTTAGGGGGATTACTTAACCACTTTTTGGGCTATCTTCCCAAACAAAACTTTTTATTAAGTCTCAATCGAATGGCTGGAATGTTATTAGGAACAGGACGCGGAATTATCATCGTGGCTATCGCCGTCCTATTGGTCGGATTAAGTCCTCTTGCAGAGCAAGCCAGTTGGAAAGAATCTGTGACTATCCCTGCCTTTCAAATGCTCATCTCATGGCTGCGGGAGCGGCTTCTGTTGCAAGTTTAGCAAAAAATTATCACGTTGCTTGTTAATCTTAAGTCTATACTCACCTTAAAAAATTCACTTTAGTCAACATCAGGACAAAAAAATGTGTGGTATCGCAGGTATTGTTTCGCATCAAGAAGTTAATCAAGAGCTTTATGACGCGCTGACCGTATTGCAGCATCGAGGACAAGATGCCGCAGGAATAGTCACTTGTGAAGGCGGAAGGCTGCATTTGCGTAAAGAAAACGGTTTGACCCGTGATGTTTTTACCAATAGTCAAATGCTCAAATTAAGAGGCACAATGGGAATTGCGCACGTTCGCTACCCAACCGCAGGGTGTTCAAGTTCAGCCGAGGCGCAGCCTTTTTATGTCAACTCGCCGTTTGGTTTGACTTTGGCGCATAACGGAAATTTAACCAATGCCAAAGAATTAAAACACGCCTTGTTTGTCGAAGACCAACGTCATCTGAATACTGATTCAGATTCTGAGGTTTTGCTCAACGTTTTTGCGCATGAATTGCAACAATTGGGTAAATTGCGCTTAACCGCAGAGGATGTGTTTCAAGCGGTTTCAGCAGTGCATAAGCGGTGTCGTGGTGCCTATGCGGTGGTGATTATGATTGCGGGGTTTGGTATTTTAGGGTTTCGTGACCCGCATGGGATTCGTCCGATTGTGTTTGGTGAGCGTAAAGCCGAGTTAGGAACCGATTTTATGATTGCCTCAGAAAGTGTCGCTCTGGATGTACTGGATTTTGATGTCATCCGCGACATTGCACCGGGTGAGGCGGTTTTTATTGAAAAAAAAGGCAAACTTCACATTAAACAATGTGCAGAAATAGTCGATCACTGTCCCTGTATTTTTGAATACGTTTATTTTGCTCGCCCCGATTCGATTATTGACGATATTTCTGTTTATAAAGCACGGTTACGCATGGGTGAAAAACTGGCAGCAAAAGTATTAAGAGAATGGCCCGATCACGATATTGATGTGATTATTCCCATTCCTGATACCAGTCGCACAGCAGCGTTGCAAATGGCACATAAACTGGGGGTAAAATTAAGCGAAGGGTTTATCAAAAATCGCTATATCGGACGCACCTTTATTATGCCAGGACAGCAAATGCGTAAAAAATCGGTGAGGCAAAAACTCAATGCGATTGGGTTGGAATTTGAAGGTAAAAATGTATTGTTAGTTGATGATTCAGTGGTGCGTGGCACAACTTCTGAGCAGATTATTCAAATGGCACGGGATGCGGGGGCGAAAAAAGTTTACTTTGCTTCTGCCGCGCCACCGGTGCGCTATCCCAATGTGTACGGGATTGATATGCCCGCCGCCCATGAATTAATTGCGCACGACCGAACAGAGGACGAGGTTTGTCAAGCGATTGGGGCAGACAAATTAATTTATCAAGATTTAGCCGATTTAATTGAAGCCGTACAAAAAGGCAATCGAACGATTAAACATTTTGATACCTCCTGTTTTGATCATCACTATATTACAGGCGATGTTGATGATGCGTATTTAGAGCAGATAGAAGCGGCGCGTAACGATAAAGCTCAAGAAAGCCGGAGTTCGGCTAGTTTTATGATTGAAATCCAAAACTCCAATTAATCACTTTTTAAGCCAAGGTCAACTAAAAATGGACTGGTCAGATTATGCACTAGAAACACAGGCGATTCGCGTCGGGCATCGGCGCACGGCTGAAGATGAACACAGTATGCCGTTGTTTGCAACCTCAAGTTATGTGTTTAATTCCGCTGAACAAGCGGCGGCACGATTTACAGGGAAAGAGGCAGGCAATATTTATTCGCGTTTTACCAATCCAACCGTGGATGTTTTTCAACAACGCTTGGCATTAATGGAGCAAGGCGAGCGGTGTTTAGCCTTTGCCTCAGGAATGGCAGCGATTATGGCAGTGGGCATGGGGCTGCTCAAAGCTGGCGACCATATTGTGTCATCACGCAGTGTGTTTGGTAATACGCTGTTGCTGTTTGAAAATTATTTCGGCAAATTTGGTGTTAGTACCGATTTTGTCAATTTAACCGATTTAGCCGCCTGGGAAGCGGCAATTAAACCCAATACCCGCTTTTTATATTTGGAAACACCGTCTAATCCGTTGATTGAAATTGCTGATATTTCTGCCCTTGCGGAAATTGCCCATCGTCATGCTTGTTTATTGGTAGTGGATAATGTTTTCTGCACCCCCGTGTTGCAGCAACCGTTACGCTTAGGCGCGGATATTGTAGTGCATTCGGCAACCAAATATATTGATGGACAAGGGCGTTGTGTGGGCGGGGCGGTAGTTGCCAGTGATGAAATCATTGAAAAACACATCTACCCTTATTTGCGCACAGGCGGCGCGACCCTCAGTCCGTTTAATGCGTGGGTTTTTGCAGGTGGTCTGGAAACCTTAGCGGTGCGGATGAAAGCCCATTGTGACAATGCGTTTGCTTTAGCAACTTGGCTAGAGCAGCACCCTGCTATCGCCAAAGTGCATTACCCAGGCTTGGCTTCCCATGCCCAACATACGCTAGCAAAACAGCAACA
>JAIFMS010000044.1 GCA_020048335.1 Methylococcaceae bacterium
AAACAAACTTATCAGAGTAACACCATGCAAACTATCACATTTAAAGACTGGACACTCAACCGCTTAGATAAAGCACTTGGGTTAAAACAAATCTGGCAATCGGATTTATTAGACAATTGGCTAAGTTACCCTTGTGAAATCAATGACGTAGAAAAAAACAGCCTACTTAAATTGCAAAAAAACATTGCGCGTGGCGGTCAATGCTGGAATGAAGTCGAATTGGAAAACAAATTCATTAGTCCATTATTTGTGTTAGCTGACATTGATGACGAACACATCGGTTATTTTTTAGAACGTCCGTTATCAGCACAAATCGGCGATTATCAACTATCAGGTATTGTGGACGGTATGATTGCTACAGGTTTTCGTGAACCAGATTTGCCTTTTTTCTGTATGCACGAATATAAACGCAGTATCGAAAATCAAGGAATGCCTGATGCACAAGTGTTAGCAGCGATGCTTGCAGCACGGGAAATCAACCAAAATCACAATCCGATTTATGGTTTATATGTCGTTGGGTTAATTTGGCATTTTCTGGTATTGGAAAATAATGACTATTGCATCAGCAGAACTTATAGCGCGGACAGTGATGATATTTTTGTGCTTTTTAAGATGCTTAAAAACTTAAAGCAACTGATAGAGATACAGTTATCAAAGGGTTAAAAGATAATGGAAAAGAAAACTTAAGAAAAATCATTGCCTTGCTGAAAAAAGAACCGCCCAAGCCGATTTAAACAGCGCGTGGGAAATCATCGAACGCTTATGTCTGAAACTGTATGCAGTTGGATTACTTAGCTTTTCACGGACGTTACAGCCTTGCCTCCGCTGACTTTGACTCCGCTTTAAACCACTACATTGATGCCAAACAACTCATTGAAGAAACTGGCTATCACCTGCGCGATGCCGAATTGGATTTATTCGCCGCGAAAATCAGCCAACATACAAAACAAAATTTGAACGCCAAAGACGCAAACTATTATTTGCAAAAAGCTAAAAATCGCATTGAAGCAATCGAACAATGGGGATTAATGCCGCGTTGGGAGGAGTATAATTGCCTTACTAACCATGATTAAAAGTTTTGCAGGCAAAGAAACTGAAAAAATCTTTAATCGGCAAACCTCACAGAATGATGTACTGTAATCTTTAACACAAACTCAGTAAATTTCAGGCAATAAAAAAGGCTTAGAGGAATAAATGCTCTAAGCCTTGCTGTTTATGGTGGCGATGGGTGGAATTGAACCACCAACCTCGGGGTTATGAATCCCGCGCTCTAACCGATTGAGCTACATCGCCTTTAAGCTTTATAGCTTAAAAAGAGCGAGCATTATATATTTGTTTTTCAATTATGTCAAACATTAAAGCGAAAATGCACCACATCGCCATCTTTAACTAAATAATCCTTTCCTTCCAAACGCCATTTCCCCGCATCTTTTGCCCCCTGCTCGCCTTTGTTATCAATAAAATCTTGATACGCAATAATCTCAGCCCGGATAAAGCCTTTTTCAAAATCTGTATGAATAACTCCCGCCGCTTGTGGCGCAGTTGCACCAATCGGAATCGTCCAAGCTCTGACTTCTTTTACACCCGCAGTAAAATAAGTTGATAAATTCAAAAGCTTATACGCTGCCCGCACTACCCGATTTAAACCAGGTTCAGTCAAGCCTAAATCATCCATAAACTCTTGCCGCTCATCATCGGCCAATTGCACAATATCCGCTTCAATCGCTGCACAAACGGCAACCACCTGCGCCCCTTCGCTTGCGGCAAAAGTTTCTACTTGGGCTAATAACGGATTATTCTCAAAGCCATCATCTTGTACATTGGCTACATACAGGGTCGGTTTTAAGGTAATCAAGCAAAATTCTTTTAGCATTTTCTGCTCATCGTCAGATAAACCCAGCGTGCGCACAGGCGCACCTTTGTTTAATTGCGCTAACACTTTTTCCAAGACCGCTTTGCGTGACAACTCGTCTTTATTACCTGATTTGGACATTTTCGTCGCTTTCAGTAATGCTCTTTCAATAGATGCCATATCAGCCAACGCCAACTCGGTATTAATCACTTCAATATCGTCTAAAGGACTGACTTTACCTGCCACATGAATGACATTGGTATCTTCAAAACAGCGCACCACATGGACAATTGCGTCCGTTTCACGGATATTGGCTAAAAATTGATTGCCCAATCCTTCCCCTTTAGAAGCCCCAGCCACCAAGCCTGCAATATCAACAAATTCAATGGTGGTGGGTAAAATTCGCTCAGGTTTGACAATTTTTGCCAACTCATCCATGCGCGAATCGGGCACAGGGACTACCCCCACATTCGGGTCTATGGTACAAAAAGGATAATTTTCCGCCGCAATTTTTGCTTTAGTCAGGGCATTAAACAAGGTTGATTTGCCCACATTAGGCAAACCGACAATTCCACAATAAAGTGCCATATAAAAAGTCTCTACAAAATTAAAGGATAAAATTGGCTGAGATTATACAATACTTGCTACGCATTCCTGCTTACTGCGCTTAAAATAACTATTATGTTGATTAAAACACACTTATTTTTCATTACCTTCTTGCTTGCAAGCTGTGTATCATTGCCGCCTAACAGCGAGATTGTGCAATACTACGAAAAAAGTACCACAAAACCCTACCCCGAGGTTTTAAACGAATTACAAATCGCCATTGCCGAACATAACTTTAGAATCACAGGGCATAGTCGAGTCGGGAAAGTCATTCGTGAACGCGGTGCAGTGAATTTTCCTGAATACGACACCGTGCAGTTTTGCAATTTAACCCACGCCAAAACCTTGTTAGAAATGTCACCCCATGCCATTCGCTATCTGCCTTGCAATATTGTGACTTATTTTTATCAAGGAAAAACCATTGTAAAAACGCATTTGCTGCCAACGGACTCAGAAAATACACAACTGAATCAGTTTTTACTCCAAATGAATCGTGAATTAAAACAAATTGTTGATTTTGCCGTCGAAAATTAAATTCCGAGTCGTGACTTAACTCAGGCGAAGTCAAAATGAAATTATGGCATCAAAAAAATAAGCTCATTCGTTTGCCCCCATTAATCTGTGATACTAAGACGCTTTTATTATTTTAACTTTAGGAAAAATGTGTTATGAAACAATCAATTCCCCTTTTTATGTTTGCAAGCTTAATTTTACTGTTATCAGGCTGCGCAACAAATACAAATCAATCCACTCTTGCGAGCAATGAATCGGGAAGTTTTTTAAATCAATACCCTACGCGCGACCGCGTGGATTATGTTTTAAACTGTGTGGCAAAACACGGTGGCTTAAATTATGTCAATCAATATGCCTGTGGCTGCAAAATAGACAAAATTGCCGAAAAATTAACCTTTAAAGACTATGAAGAGGCAGTTACTTTTGGTTTTATGAGCAAAACAGCTGGCGAAAATGGTTCGGCTTTTCGCGACCCTCAGCAGGCAAAAGAACTAAAAAAGAGGATTCAAGCGGCAGAAGATGATGCCGAACAAAGTTGTTTTGTGAAATAAATCCCTTGTTTCTCGCGGCATAAACCTCATTTATGCCCACTGCGGCACACTTATTGCTTTGTAGTTAAGATAGTCGTCGCTTGTCAATTTTTATCACCATGCTTGAGTTTTCATTTCAACCTTCCAAAAAAAAGTCGTCTGTTTCAGGCGACTTACTGGAAGCACAGTATCAGACCTTAGTCGATAGCCAACAATTGCACTACAATCCTGCGCAAGTTAGTGTTTTAAAACAGTTGCAAAATTTATTAACGGCTGTGACAGCGCAAGAACAAAAAAGACCTTTTTCCTGGCTAATAGGAACGGCACAGCACAAAAGTGTTTATATTTTTGGCGAGGTAGGGCGTGGGAAATCATTGTTAATGGAGCTTTTTTTTCAAGCCTGCCCTGTGAAAAAAAAACGCCGCGTCCATTTTGCGGTCTTTATGTTGGAAGTCCATACCTTTATTCATCAGTACCGACAGCAGCATCACAGCGACCCGCTGATTGCCTATGCAAAACATCTCCGCCAGTCAACAACCCTGTTGTGCTTTGATGAGTTTAATGTCACCGACATTGCCGATGCCATGATTTTAACCCGGCTGTTTAGTCATTTGTTCGCCGCAGGGCTGTTGTTTGTTGCCACATCCAATTATCATCCTGATGATTTGTATCACAACGGTTTGCAACGCAGCTTATTTTTGCCCTTTATTCACCAGTTAAAGCAAGCCAGTCAGGTTATTGAATTATTGACGCGCGAGGATTATCGCGTAAGCCATTTTAATGCGTTGCAGCAACGTTTTTATATTGGCACAGGGCAAAAATCTGAGCAATTTTTACAGGAAAGTTTCAACCGCTTAACCCAATCGGCTAAAACCCAACCTGTTACTTTGCAAGTGCAAGGACGCGCTGTGCCTTTTACTGCCACACAAGGCGATATTTTATACAGCTCGTTTGCTGAATTATGTAACCGAGCCTTAGGAGCGGCAGATTATGTGGAAATTGCCCGCTTATTTAAGATTGTTTTTATTGCGGCGATTCCGCAATTATCACGCGAAAATCGCGATCAGGCACGCCGTTTTGTGACCTTGATTGACGCGCTTTATGAACAAAAGGTGAAAATTATCTGCACCTTGGCGGTGACGGTAGAAAGGCTGTATCACACGGATAATGTGTTTGAATTTAAACGCACCCAATCCCGCTTAATGGAAATGCAATCAGGGCATTATTTGTGACGGGGTTAGGAATTTGTGGCATGAGGTTTAGGTTTTACCAACAGTAAAAAACAAGCACTGGTCAATCCTGCTGAAGAAAAAATCATGCACATCACCATGATTTGATAACGGGCGGCAATAAAGGGCGATACCCCTGACAAAATTTGTCCTGTCATCATCCCAGGAAAAGTGACCAACCCTACCACAAACATTGAGTTAATAATGGGAATCATCGCCGCATTAAACGCAATATCACGCGCGGTTGCATAATCGTGTTTGTGTTCCAGTTCGGCATAAAAACGCTCGGCTGATAAACTCACATTATTCATTGCAGTTGAAAATGCCATACTCGATAGCGCAATCATGTAACGCGGTTCGTACCAAGGCTGTAGCTTAATTACAAATTGGGTCATAATCGCCAGCGGAATTCCTGCGCCAAACGCGATGGCAATAAACGACCGTTGATACAAATGCCAATTACATTTGTGATGAATGGTGTTTAAACTCACCCAGCTTGAATAGGATAACATGACGGTTAATGCGAGCAATACAACCATTGCAGAGTGAGTGGTAAAAAGATAGGTTAATCCGTAACCAATCAGTAATAACTGCCCTAGCATCCGTGTGAGTGCATACACGGTTTTGGAAACATTCAATTGCCAATAGCTAAATAACAGCAAAACTACCAAGACAGGAACAAACGCAATTGCCAATTGCGTTAAGGGAATAGAAAGAACGGCGGTTTGCGTCATTTTAAAAAACAGGAAGTTGAGTCAGGGCTGTTGATACGCTAAGTGGCTAAAAATCCACTAGCCAGTTAAGCTAGCTAGAAATAGTATCACGCATTGCTCACTTAAGTTACTTCTATCATGCCAAAAAAATCAGTCTCTTTTTTTTAACCACCACTCGCCGAGCATTCTAAATGATGAAATCTCAATTTAAATCGCCCACAATTAAAGCCCTTTTTTGGCTAGTTGCTGTTTGTTGTAGCAGTTACACAACCTGTGCCGTTGCACACGATGAACAAACAATCCAACCTGTACCCCATCAGCGTCTATTATTACGCGCGGCGCGAGTCTTTGATGGCACTGCGTTAATAAAAGATGCAGAGGTTTTAATCACTGACAATCTGATTGAAGCGGTTGGTAAAAGTCATTCTTTAGAGAGCCAAGGGGCGGTGGTGTTTGAGTTAGGTGACTCGACTATTTTACCCGGTCTGATTGAATTACATTCCCATATTGATTTTAGAAAAATTCCTCAGGCAACGATTTTGCGACACGGTATTACCACTGCTCGCGATGTAGGCGGACGATTATTGCCACTGTCAGGTGGAAATGGCACTTTACGTTTACTGACCGCAGGAGCTATTTTAACTGCGGTTAATGGGTATCCTATTCCAACGTTTGGCAAAACCGAGGTGGCAACCGAAGTTAAAAATCCAGAACAAGCTCGTGCCTTGGTGCGTCAGTTTATTGCAGGAGGAGCAGCCGTTATAAAAGTTGCTTTAGAAACAGGTGAAGAGCATGGCGCACCGTGGGCGGGTGAACATGGACATGGACACACAGCGCACAGTCCTAAACCTTGGGCATTGCTGTCTTTGGAAATATTAACCGCCATTACCGATGAAACGCACAAACTGGGTAAACGGGTCTCAGCGCATTTGGGTGAAAACACGGGGGTGCGTTTAGCCTTAGAAGCGGGTGTGGATGAATGGGCGCATATCCCTTGTGAAATTATTTCTGAGGCGTTATTAAAACAGGCAGCAGCGCAAAAAGTAACGGTTATTCCAACTTTTGACACCCTCTCGCATTGTGCAGGTTTGCAACACAACGCCCATATTTTAGCAAAAGCAGGAACGCAGTTTTTATACGGGGCAGAACTGGCTCATCCTGATATTCCTTGGGGAATTGATGCCCAAGAATTGCTATTTATGCAGCAGTTCACAGGAATGACATCGCTACAAGTTTTGCAAGCGGCAACCGCAAAATCGGGTGCATATCTTGGGCTGTCGCCATTAGGGACGCTAACTGCAACAGCCCCTGCGGATATTATTGTTGTACAGGGCAATCCCCTTGACGATTTTAAACCCTTAGAATATCCTGATTTGGTTATCTCAGGGGGAAAAATAATCCTCAATCATTATCAGGATGCAAAGGCATTTTAGGTTGGGATTTGTTGCCAGATTTTTTCTCAAGCTCTGTTTTAAAAAAGCGTTTATTTACTGCATCACCGCTAACACATCCACTTCAATGCTCGCGGTTTTGCCCATTTCATCACTGACCGCAATTTGATAATGCCCTGTTTCTTTAAATAGATGTTTCAGGGCTTTAGTCGGGTCAACGTGATACAACAACTGCCCATTAATAAACCAATACACCGACCCTTGCGCCCCGCTGGTTTTTAACGGCACGGCGGGGAAGTTTTTTGCAGCTCCAGGGGAACGCAATTGCGCGTTATTATCCAGCTCTTCAATTTTTAACACCCCTTGCTGAAATTGGGGCGGATGCGAGCAACTTTCATCGTAATCACCGATTTGCTGTTGTTTGTGTTGCGTGGCAGGTATCCACGGTTCGACTACCGCAGGCCAAAATGCCACGGTTTTATAGCCGACTACTGGCGCGTGACAGGATGAATCGACCAATCGCCCCGTTTTTTGATTAATCATCAAGGTAGCAGGATTTTGTTCCCAGACACTGTTATCGCCTGTTGCCAACGTTTTCGGTACGGTGTTATTTAATAACCACGCTTTCTTTTTTTCATGGCACAAATGCGCTGGGGTTTCACTTAATAAACCACCGAGCGGCCAACAAATAAGCTGTTCGGTGACGTTGGCAGGTTGTTTTTCAGGCGTGTGTGACTGCCCATAGCGATAAGCCAAACGCTGGGCAATTTCAAATAACAAGGGCGAGGCAGTTAATGCGCCATAATGTCCGGGTGTTGGTGTGCCATCAGGTCGTCCTATCCACACCCCGATAGTAAAATCATCGCTCACCCCAATGCTCCAAAAATCCCGATAACCATAACTCGTGCCTGTTTTCCATGCCAAGCCATGCGCTTGCGTATCCTCATGTTTTAAAATAGTGCGAATAATCCACGCCGCTCCAGGCGAAAATAAATAGCGTTGTTGAATCGGACTGTGTTGAAAAAAACGCACTTTCCCAGCCAAGCCCTGATTGGCTAATGCGGAGTACGTCCCCACTAAGGTTTCCAGCGTTGTCCCAACTCCGCCTAAAATCACCGATAAATTTGCTTTTGCCCCTTGTGAAAATTGCAAGGTAAGTCCTGCATTTTTTAAGCGACTGACAAATTTTTCCGCCCCTAAATAATATAAAACTTGAATCGCTGGCACATTCAAGGATTTTTTTAACGCATTACTGACACTGACAGGGCCAATAAAACCTCGGTCAAAATCGTGGGGGCGATAGCCTTCATAGGAGCTGGGCGCGTCAGATAATAAGGATTGCGAATGAATCAAGCCTTCATCTAAGGCAAGTCCATACAAAAACGGTTTTAAGGTTGAGCCGGGCGAGCGTATCGCGCTTACCATGTCGATGTGGGCAAACCGCGTGTTATCGGAAAAATCCGCCGAACCGATATAGGCTTGTACCGATAAATCGTGATTTTTAACCACCAATACCGCCGCCGAAGTTTGGGTTGGCAAGGCTTTCATGTAATTTTTAACCAACTCCTCAAGGCTTTGCTGCATGGCATAATCAAGGGTGGTTTTTAACGGCAACTCGCTTTTGACATGGGACTTAAAACGGTTCGCTAATAAGGGCGCGACTACAGGCTGGCTATTGCGTTGGGCAAACACATTTTCAATCAGCGCGTCTTCTGCCACTGCTTTTGACCAAATTTTTTCTCGGGCTAATCGGCGAATCACTTTATCACGCGCGATTTGTGCTTGCTCAGGATGACGGTCAGGGCGATTACGACTCGGCGCTTGCGGCAATACCGCGAGTAATGCCGCTTCTGCCACACTCAACTCGCGGGCGGATTTACCTAAATAAACATAACTTGCCGCCTGCACCCCTTCCAGCGTTCCACCGAACGGCGCATGATTCAGATAGTATTGCAAAATCTCTGGTTTGCTGTAATGCCACTCCAATTGCAATGCTCGACACACTTGCGCCAGTTTGCCAGTAATGCCTTTACCTTGCGGAATAATCAGCCGCGCCACTTGCATGGTCAGCGTTGAGCCACCTGAAATCACCCGTTTGTGGGTGAGATTTTGCCACAACGCACGACTAAGAGAAAAAGGATTAACCCCTGGATGTTGCCAAAACCAACGGTCTTCGTAATTGAGTAGGGCTTGTAAATATAGCGGAGAAACGTCAGTCAATGAAATCGGATAACGCCATATCCCTTGGCTATCGGCAAAGGCTCGCAGCGGCGTACCATCTGCGGCGATGATGATTTGCGCATAGTGCTGTTTGGGATGGTCAAATGAAATGGGAAAAAGTGTGTCCAATCCCCACACGCTAATCAGTAATCCGAGCAGGCTAGCCAAAAATCGGCGCGTTAAACGATTGCCGCGCAGGTGCTGAAAAAAAGTTACGATTTTGCCTGACACACAGGGATTCCACGACTAAGTTGATCTGTCCATTTTAACAGGGTCGGCAATCGAAAATCGCCCTTCATTTGCACAATGTTACTTTTTGCATCCGCTAGCTCAAGCCCAACCGCAGAAATATATAAAGGTGTTAAACTTTTGCCGCGCAATAGTTCTGCGGCTGGTGGTGTTTCTTTAAAACAGGTTTTTGCAACACCGATAACAGGGATTTTTTTTGCCAAACTGTGCCAAAGCTTCATCCCCAAGCCATCACGTTCTGCACCCAGGGTGACATAGCCATCAATGACAATACAGTTAATTTCTTCATCAAGGGTTTCAAGCAATTTTAAAATACACGGCAATTCGCGCTTGTAAAAACAGCCTGATTCATAGGGGGCAATCTCCTCTACCGTAACGGTTACACTACGCTCGTAAGTGGCACTGTCCCAGTTTTTAAATAAAATGCCTGCTGCAAGGGCGGTTGTTTGTGCATAGCCCACATCCACTGCCAATATCATTCAAGTGCCTCTAAAACAGTCCACCATTCCAATAACAAGGCATCTAAAATAGCGTAATCGCGTTTTTTGATAATTGCATGGACAATGCTTTCGTTAATTTCTAAATAATCATGCACTAACACATTGTGAAAACCAATGATTTTTAATAATGCCTCATGTTGCTGAAACGTTAAATCCCCGCGTCTTTTTAATTCGTCTACCGCTTCTCGCGATTGACTGACCGATAATTGATATTTTTGCTGCACCAGATAACGCGCCATCCCAACAAACGATTCAATATAAATTTGCAACGCCCGTTGAATCGCTAAAAAATCACGCTCTGACCACTGTGTGGCATTTTCTTGATGATATTCGTCTAAAATGCGTAGCATTCTACGCTGATGGCGCAGCAAGGCTTGTTCGTAAGCAATATCTCTCATAATCTTTTTCCCATTTTGACAAAATACTCTGCTCTATTCGTTTAACGTGCGGCACGTTTTTATCGAACCATTTTACCGCCACCATTAAAATACTGTATTGCAAGTAAACCGAAACCGTTTCTAAGTCAATCACGCTGAGTTGCTGATAGCGGTTTAACTCCCGTTCTAAACGCGCCTCTAAAAGCTGTGGACGTAGCAAGCGTGTCAGTGCATCGGGTTCGTAATGGGTAAAAATAACCGCAATATCCCAATCACTGTTGGCATGAGCGGTTTGTTTGGCACGCGAGCCGTACAGATAAATCGCATCCACTTCGGCATAGGTTTGAATCAGGTCGGTCATCTGTTCAGCAAGAATGTCATCCAAGGTGTTATTCCTTCTTTGGCTTAAAACTATGCACATCCGCTTCTGTTTTTGCTTGCGTTGTCGCCACGCCCCAGTTTAATTCTTGGTCTTGGGTAAAGCGTTTGCCCAATTGCCAAGCAATTTGCGCGCGTGCCAATTGCACCCCTAAATAAAACGCATGACTGCCGTCGGTTTCAACATTTAATTGCGGAAATAACGCAAATGGCTCAAGCGCGGTTTGCATTCCAGCGCGGTTGTAAATATGAATTCCCTCCGCACTGGTTTGAATCCGAAAACTCGGGTCACTCACTTGTGCAGCAAATTCAGCCACTTCAGCCAGTTGATAAGGAAACGGCGCAGGCTCATGCAACCCCATTAACCCTGCATCAATGTGTTTAGGCAAGGCATTACTTTGTTGTGCCGCATACATAATGCGCCGGGCTAAATCAGCTTCTTTGACCGCTTTGCAGGCGTGCGCACTGACTTGTGTGGTTAAAATATGGTTGATATTCAGTTCTGAGCAAATGCCCAATAACAGCGCGTTGATACCCATCGTGTCAGCATGCGTCAATTCGGTGACATTACCCACCCCAAGCATCATTTCTATCTCAGGGTATTGCTGCCTAAATTGATGATAACGCACCACCGATTCCGTAAAGCCAAAATGCAGCGGGTCTAAAATTGGGTCAACGATAAAAGCTTTTCCTTTGCTTTGCAATGTAGCAATGGCGTTATCTAAACTGGATAAATCACCGTGTTTGGCAGGAATCAAAATCGGGGTACTGGCAACTTCATCGGCAATCCAGAGCGTTTCTTCCGTCAAACTGAGTAAAAAATCCGCTCCTGCTTTACCACCGCGTAATAAATCCTCAGGTTGCAAGGAATCAATACTCACCAAAAATCCCGCTTCTTTTAGGGTTTTAATCACGGTTTCAAGTTGTGGAAAAGGCGTGTCGGGCAAACAACCAATGTCGATGACATCCGCGCCTTGGCTTTTATAATACTGCGCCCGATGTAACACTTGCTCAACACTGACCCGCGGTGCGTCAGTAATTTCGGCAAAAATTTTAACTTTGTAGTGGGTTAAATCCACTTTTCGGGCTTGTTTGCCAAAAAACTGCGGCAAATCTTTTAACTCTTCAGGGCCGCGTTCAACAGGTACACCCAATTCAGCCGACAACGTGTCTAAATCGCCTCGGCAGCGACCAGGCACAATGATTCTGTCTGCCCCCCAAGTGTCTTTTAAGCGGCGTTTAATCATCTCAGCGGTCATTAAACCAGCGACCTTGATGCCCAATTGATGCACTTTGTACTGAAAATCAGGGCTGTTTTTTTGACTAAACAAGCTGTCTAAAATTTGGCGTAATTGTTTTTCAGCTAACTTGCCAGTTAAAAATAAAATTTTTTCGGTCATTCTCTGTTTCAAATCAATAACAAAAGCAACACAATAACGCAACTGTGTGCAATTTCATAGCCTTGCCTATGTATCGTTGTTTTTGTTTTTTGCAG
>JAIFMS010000094.1 GCA_020048335.1 Methylococcaceae bacterium
CTCAACTCATTCAACAAGCCATTACCCTATTAATTGAAAAATTAGGCACAACTGAAACAAATCGTTTTTTATCACTGAAGGCTTCACAACGTTTAGATTCTGTTTTAAGACATCAAAATTGGCAGAAAACATTAGAAAAAAAGGCTTTTTTTGATGAAGTGTTTTAAGACAAAGTTGCACCATGCAGCAGCGGGTTGTGAAAATATGAAAAAGCAGATTTTGCAATTGGAAGAAATTAATGCGTTGTTAAAAAAAAATAACCCATTATGATAAACTGGCACAGATTATTTGGTATTTTTCTAGTCGATTATTTCACCGACACGCCTTACCATGTCGAATTGAAAAAAGACTTATCGCTGACCCAACAACTCTTAGATGTAGTTGTTATCAAAAAAGAATCGGGAGAATTTCAATCCACTTTACCCGACGGCTTAGAAAATTTAACCACGCATAATTTACTCAGCTATAAGTCCATGCGAGAAAGCTTTGATAGTTGGGCAATACACGAATTAATTGGACATTACGTTAATTACCGTAAACAACTGTGCAAAGAATTATTACCCGAATCTGAATTTAATTTGTACGCCATCAGCACCCGTTTTCCAACGAATTTAGCGAAACAAATTCAGCTCACAAAATTAAAACCAGGTGTTTATGAAATTAATCTACTTTGCAAAATTCGCTTGATTGTTTTAAGCCAAATTCATCAAGAGGAATATAATGCAGTTTGGCATTTATTCAGTAGTAAACTGAATAAAATTAAATACGGCGCAAAACAATATCATCCAAAACGTAATTTAAGTAGTTCTGTGAATTTATTATACGAATATTACAATACCGAGGGTTTAATTATGGCCTATACCATAGAGCAATTTCAAAAAGATGTTGCCAAGGAACATTTACATTTTTTAACAGTTAATGAAAGATTGCAAGGCTTAACGGCAAATGAAGTGTTAACGCAATTCTCAGCAGGTGAGGTATTAAAGCAATTTTCAGCAAGTGAAGTATTAAAGCAGCTTCCTATAGAGGAAATTATGACCTATTTACAAAAAAATACACAACCTAAAACGGAGCAATAAATCATCCCAAATCCAAGTCAAAATCACCACTGCCGAAGAATTGAAAATCGCACAAAATAGTTTGGCAGAAATTACAGGAACTTTTACCCCTGACGATTTATTAGGGAAGATTTTTAGTAGTTTTTGCCTTGGTAAATAACACGCAAATTTTGTCTTAAATTCCTGTCACATAAAAAAGCCCCCAATTTTCCCTAAGGGTGGTTTTTATACCCTGCTATGTTTCTCCCGCCACAAACGCAATTTCTACCTCATTCAAAGTTGTAAATGACCTACTTTTGAATTTAATAACGCGGTGAGATATTTTATATGCTTACCTGTTGCAAAAAAGGTACTATCTAGGTGAAAGTTATCATTTTTTTCATAACTCAATCTTAGAACTAAGCCTATTCTTTTTCAAGTGTTGCACTTATGACTTGAATTTGCGCCCAATAACTTTCGTCTCACGACCTATAATGAAAAACGACTTCTGTTAATCGAACCTATTTATATGCACATTGATCCTGTTTCAACCATCATTTTCAATACGCTTGGCTCATTGCTAATGAGTGCCGGCTTATTTGCAGTATCGCACGGTTATTTAGGTGAAATTAAAAGTCTACGGCGGTGGGCAATAAGTTTACTGCTGCAAGCACTGGGCTGGACTTTGATGATGTTGGCAAAAATAAATCCAATATTCTTAATAATAAACGCGGGTTCTACTTTTGCCCTTTTGTCATTAGCTATGCAGTATCACGCCCTAGTCAAATTTAAAGAAACTGACACGCCAGTACATTGGACATGCTGGTTAGTCGCCCTTTCTTTTATCATTGAAAAATACACGCTGTTAGTCCTGCACAGCATCGCTGCTAAGATTGTGATTACCGCAATAGTGGCTAGCATTTTACTTACTGCCAACAGTTTTTTGTTATTGACAAAACAGCCAAGAAAAATACCCATCAGTCATCAATTTACAGGATACAGTTTTGCTGTTTGCGCGGTCATCATGGTGATACGAGCCTTTTACTATGGAGTCTGGAATACACAACCTGTAGACAGCATTTTTCAGATTAATTGGGTTCAGGATATAAGCTATGTGTCGTTTTTTGTTGTTGTTGTCATCACTTCGTTTGGATTTATGCTGATGTGTACTGAAAAATATGTGAATGAAAAAAACAGAACCCAAGACCTGTTACAAACCGCTCAAAAAGCGGCACAAATGCACAATTATGTCACCGACTTACAAACTGGCGAATCTACCAGCACGCCAGAACTCAATGCTATTTATGGTGTTGACCCGTCTTTTCAGATAAACCTTAATAATGTTCAACAATTTCTACATCCCGAAGACAAAGAATGGTTGATGAATTACATTTCGGACCTGGCAAAATGTCACGAAAAATACATTTCCGTCGAATATCGAACCCTTAATCCGATTAATGGCGAAATTCATTGGATTGCAGCGTGGGGTATTAATTTTTATGCCGCAAATGGTACGCCTTTACAGCAAGTTGGAATGATTCAGGATATTACCGAGCGCAAACAAGCCGAAATAGCACTACAACAAGCCAAGCAAGCGGCTGAAAAAGCCAATCATGCCAAATCCGAATTTTTAGCCAATATGAGCCATGAAATTCGCACCCCAATGAATGCGGTTTTAGGTTTTAGTGATATTTTAAATAATTTAATCACCGATTCTACCCAACGTTATTATTTAGATGCAATTCAGCGCAGCGGTAAAACCTTATTACAATTAATTAACGATATTCTGGATTTATCTAAAATCGAAGCAGGAAAATTAGAACTGCGTTATTCCGAAGTTGCTATCAAAAGCATTTGTGAAGATATTGCCATTATTTATCAGCAAAAATTAAATGACAATGACATTCATTTTGCTATCGAACTTGCGGACAATCTGCCCGCCGTTGTCCTGTTGGATGAAATTCGCCTGCGGCAAGTGTTATTAAATATTGTCAGCAATGCAGTTAAATTCACTCATCAAGGTTTTATTCGGCTGAGTGTCGCTTGCAAACCTCGCTTAGACCTTCCAGATTTTATTGATTTAATTATTTCTCTTGAAGACAGTGGTATCGGCATTCCTGCTGAACAAGTAGAAACGATTTTCTCAGCTTTTACCCAACAAACAAACCAAAGTGTCCAGTATGGCGGCACGGGTTTAGGGCTAACTATTTGTAAAAAGCTCATCGAAATGATGGGCGGTTGTATTTCTGTCCGTAGTCAAGTTGGCAAAGGCAGTTGTTTTAGCATTGATTTGCCGCAGGTTGAAATTTGCTATCCAACTGAAAGAGTCAATGCTGAGAAAAATAGTTTTTATGCCAAAACAATTTATTTTCAACCCGCAACGCTATTATTGGTGGATGATATTGAATCAAACCGCTTACTGATTAAAGCCTATTTATACGCTTATCCTGAATTACGCATTATTGAAGCCGAAACAGCTACACAAGCCTTAGCCTTAATTGCCGCACAGGATTTTGACTTAATTTTTATGGATAGACGCTTACCTGATTTGGATGGTGACAGCGTTTGTCAAAAAATCAAAGCCATGCCAGATAAAGCCGCTATTCCAATTATTATGATTACCGCCTCCGCGCTGTTTTTGCCCGAAGAGCAACACAGCCCTTTCTATAATCTCCAGCTTAATAAACCTATCACTAAACCTGAACTATTGTCAGCACTGCAATCTTTGTTAGCCCTGCAAAATGAAACTAAAATAACGGCATCTGTTGTCACCGCCACAGCCACTGACCGTTTAGTAGAACAACCACAAAGTGTAGAAAACTGGTCTGAATTGGTTGTGTTACTCCGCAGTCATTATCAGCCACAAATAGCAAACTTGAATAACGAAGGTGGTTTACAAATCAATGATTTTATTGAAATTGCTGAAGAATTACTGCCAGTTGCCGAAACTTATTCTTGTCAGCCCTTAGCAGATTGGGCAATGATGCTTAAAAATCAGGCAGAATTGTTTGATATTACGGCCTTGCCAAAAACATTGAGTGATTTTGAGGACTTAATTAAACAGCTATCACTAAAACATAATAAAATAACAAATAGTGCCTCTAAAGTTATCGGGGATTAAAATTCTCCGATTACAGCATCTAATCGAATAATTCACCGTTAAAACTTAACTAAACAGGTTCTTTTAAAAACCTGCCAACCCCAAGCATTATGAGCGATACCACCCTATTATCACCCCCCCCTGCGGATATTCTTGTTGTCGATGACACGTTGGCAAATTTACAGCTGCTTGCCAATATTTTGAAACAAGAAGGCTATAAAGTAAGACCTGCATTGAATGGCAATCTTGCTTTACAAGCGGTCAAGCAAAAAAAACCTGACTTGATTTTGCTGGATATTAAAATGCCTGAGATGGATGGTTATGCTGTGTGTCAAGCATTAAAAGAAAATCCACAAACCAAGGATATTCCCATTATTTTTATCAGTGCCTTAAGTGATGCCAATGATAAAGTGCGTGCTTTTAATACGGGCGGGGTGGATTATTTAACCAAACCTTTTCAAGTGGAAGAAGTCAAAGCGCGGGTTGCCACACACTTGCAACTAAAAGATTATCAGGATAATTTAGAGAGAAAAGTCGCCGCAGGTTTGGAAGAAATTCGGTTGCTTAATCAAGAAATTACCGCCACCCAACGGGATGTTATTATCATGTTGGGTTCTATTTGCGAAGGGCATTCAGAGGAAACCGCTCTTCATGTTAAACGGGTTGCCGCCTATGCTTATTTTTTAGCCCAACGCTGTCACTTGGATGAAAAACAAGCCTGCCTGATTAAAGAAGCCGCACCGATGCACGACCTTGGTAAAGTTGCCATTTCTGATGCTATTTTAGAAAAAAAAGGCCCGCTAACTGGTGAGGAATGGTTGGTTATGAAAACTCATACCATTTTAGGCTATAAAATGCTTTGCTATTCTGAACATCCGTTGTTTAAAACAGCGGCAACTATCGCCTTAGAACACCATGAAAAATACGATGGCTCAGGGTATCCGAATGCGTTTAAAGGTAAAGAAATTCACATCGCAGGGCGAATTGTTGCGATTGCGGATGTGTTTGATGCCCTTGATAGTGTGCGTTGCTACAAACCAGGCTGGCCCTTAGAAAAAATCCTCGCGTTACTTAAAGAACAACGCGGACGGCATTTTGACCCAGTGCTGATTGATGTTCTTTTTGCCAATTTAGATGATTTTTTAGCCCTGCGGCAGCAGTTTTATCATCACACTCCGTAAAACAATGCCTACTCTCGTTCTTTCAACTGCGGGTAAAACATTACACTTAACGTGTACGGCGCAACAATCTGTTTTAGAAGCTTTAACAACCGCACAAATTAAAATCAGCTCTGCCTGTGCAGGACATGGGTTTTGTGGGTTATGCAAAATCACCTTAAAAGCAGGCGTTGTCAGTCAATTAACCGCCATTGAGCAAGATAAATTATCCCAATCGCAAATAGCCCAAGGCACACGGCTTGCCTGTCAAGTTTATCCAGGCTCTGATTTGACCCTCACCATTGAAAATACCCTAAACACTTTGTCTTGGAAACGGTTATCTTCTTTAGATAAAATCCTTCTTAATGAACAAGATAGCTATGCTATTGCATTGGATTTAGGCACAACGCAGCTACGTTTATCTTTATGGAATCTCACCCAACAACGGCGAGTGATGGCTTGGTTGATTTTTAATCCACAATACCAATTTGGTGCAGATATTCTCAATCGGTTAACTGCGGCTCAATCCCTTGATAATGCGACAGAAATGTTGCTGTTAATTCAACAGGCAATTAAAAAAATCATTCGTGTGATAGCTAAATTAATTCCTCTTGCACAACTGAAAAAACTCTATGTGGTGGGCAATACCGCGATGTTGGCATTGTTAGCACAGAAAAATTATTTATCTCTCTTAAATCCAACCTATTGGTCACAATACTTGGACTGCACAATCACCAATGTCAGCGCGTGGCAAACCGCCCTTGGTTTAACCGCAACCACTGACATTGCTACCGTGCCACCTTTAGCAGGTTTTATCGGCTCGGATTTATTGGCAGGACTTTTTAGCACAGGGTTAATGCGTGATACCCGTTGTCGATTGTTGATTGATTTTGGCACAAATTCTGAAATGGCATTATGGGACGGCAGCAAACTGTGGATTAGCTCTGTGCCAGGGGGACCTGCGTTTGAAGGCTGTGGAATTAGTTGTGGAATGCCCGTAGGAGAGGGTGCGATTTATCAAATCGCCGCACCGTCCTCTTCAAATTGGGACTACAAAGTCATCGGACACAGCAAACCTTTAGGGCTATGCGGCTCAGGCTTGGTTGATGTAATTGCCCATTTAATTTCCACCCGCCAATTACAGCGAAATGGGCGTTTTACAACAAAAGAGGCAAAAGAAATTTCTCTGCCCTTGTCAGCCACCGTTGCGCTGGCGATAAAAAAGCAAGATATTGATATTTTTCAGCAAGCCAAAGCCGCGACAGGGGCGGCGATTGTTCAGCTTTTTAAACAATCAGGTGTACCCCTTGCCGCGATTGAAACCTTGTTTGTCTGCGGAGCTTTTGGACAATTTTTGACCATTGAAAATGCCCAAGCGATTGGTTTATTACCACCGCTTGCCGCAGAAAAAATCCAACTTTATCAAAACTCAGCTTTAAAAGGCTGTGAGTTGTTGTTATCCAGACCGCAATCGCTTGGCTCGTTAAGTGAAATTAGAGCAAAAACTACCCTGCTTAATATGTCGTATGTGCTTAATTTTGATGAATGTTTTGTGGAAAACTTGTATTTACAACCGATGCAATTTTAAACTGCGTGATGTGATTTCTTGATAATTCTGCATGGGTAAAAAATAGCTGTTTACCTATATAAAAGGGTATGATTATCAACGAACCCGTTAGCTTTAAGGAGCGTTTAAGTGCTGACAAAAATTATCACCGCCTACAATGAAGCGGTGTTTGATACCGACCGTGACCAGGCTTTGGAAATCATCCATCAAGCGGTTGCAGAGGGCATAACACCTGAAGATATTGTCTTTAAAGTCGTGATTCCTGCGATGGAATTAATGATTAAGTCTATCAGTGAAGATTTTGATGCCAATCTGGCGCAACATTTCATGGCATCGCAAATTGCTTCGCAAGTGACCGATGAAATGGTGGCAAAATTTCAAACCAGTCCTCATGTTGTCGGTACGGTGATTCTTGGCACGTCGCATGGCGATATGCACACCCTTGGCAAGCGCATTGTCAGCGGTTGTTTGCGCTCCTTAATGATTGAAGTGGTGGATTTAGGGGTTAATATTCCTGCGGAACAATTTGTTGAAGCCGCCCTTACGCATAATGCCTCGGTGATTGCGATTTCCTCGATGATGATGCACACCGCGCGTAGCGAATTAGGTTGTCTTAAAGTGCGGGAAATTCTTAAAAATAAGAATCTGGAGGACAAAATTAAAATTGTGGTCGGTGGTGCGCCCTATCGTTGGGACCCGCATTTATATCAAGCGGTACAAGCAGACGCTTGGGCAGAAGATGGGATTACCGCAGGTAAAGTGATTAAAGAATTGATAATGGAGATGCAAAAATGATGACGGGGATGGACAGAATTGTTGCCGCATTGAACGGTGAAAAATCCGACAGAATTCCTGTCTTTTGCAATTTACTCGACCAAGGCGCGAAAGAATTAGGGATTGCAACGTTGCAAGAATATTACTCAAAAGGGGAGTATGTCGCACAAGCGCAACTGAAAATGCGGGAAAAATACGGCTATGACAATCTGTGGAGTTTATTTTATGTGGGTAAAGAAGCCGAATTATTAGGCTGCAAAAAAATCATTTATGCCACCGATGGGCCACCGAATGTCGAACATTTTGTGATTAGCACTTACGATGATATTGCAAAATTAGAGATTCCCACTGATTTAATCAATCATCCTGCTTTTGCGCAAGAACGGATTTGTTTAGAAATTCTCAGTCGGGAAGCCAAAGGCAAATACCCGATTTGTGCCTATTTAACCGCGAGTATGACGCTGCCCGCCCTTTTAATGGGCATGGATAAATGGTTTGATTTACTGTTTTTTGGCCCAACCGACGTGCGAGATGAATTGTTACGCAAATGCTCGGCATTTTTTCACCAAGAAGTTGCCGCGTATCGGCAAGCGGGAGCGGATATTATTCTCTATGCCAATCCGTTTGGTTCAACCGATTTTATTCCGATGAAACAATTTAACCAATTGTCGATGCCCTGGATGAAAAAAGATTTACAGCCGGGTGGCGTGGCAGACGTGGTGTATTACTGTGGCAGTTCACGAATGAATAATGTCATCAAGCCCGTTGTGGAACAATTAGCAATTCAAACTTTTTATTTAAGTCCCAATGATGATGTGGCGATAGGTAAACAAAATGTTGCAGGACAGGGTTTAACTTGGGGCGTTATCAATGATATTTTACTGATTGATTGGACAGAGCAGGAAGTGCGAGCGGAGGTAAAACGGATTATTGAGGCAGGTATGGCAGGGGGAAAATTTGGTTTTGGCACGTTAGTGATGCCTTATAAAATACCCGAACAAAATATTCGTGCCATGCTAGATGCCGCCTATGAATTTGGTCGCTATGCCTAGGTAAAAAACGTTTTTTTATTTAAAACGCCCCTCAATAATTCCTAGTTATCATCGCTAACGTTAAAAACTTATGAAAAAAATTACTTTGAGTATTCGCACCAAAGTCATGTTGTTGGCACTTTTGCCTATTATCTTTTGTGGGATTTTATTAGAAGGGCTGATTTATACCAAAGCAAGTCCTCTATTAATTGAAAATGAGTTGCTTAATTTAAAAAAAGTGGCTTTATTATATCAAAATAATTTTGCGCAACAATTACAACCAACACAACAGGAATTATTAACTTTAGCCGATACACTGGCGCAAAAAAAAGCGGATAAAAAAGCTTTATCTGCAAGTATTGAAACTTTTTTACGGCAACACCCAGCGTTTATTTCGGTTAGTTTAGTGAATCAGACTACTCAACGCGAACTTCTTTCTGTGCAGAGAACCGATGAATATACCATTGTGTCTTTATCTGAAAACCATTTAAACAAACAACATAATCAATTTATTAAACAAGCCATGTTATTAAAAAAAGGGCAAATTCATTTATCCTCTTTTTCATTAACACAAAGTCAATTAAAAACGACCCCAGAATTGATACCCTCTGTTCAATTAGCAACGACTTATCCCTATCAAGACAATACCCATGTCCTTTTAATTGTAAGCCTTAATGCAACGGGTTTATTAAATAAAGCTATTCCTGCACAACTAAAAAATACCACCGCTTATTTAACCAATCAAAAAGGGGTCATCTTATCTTTTTTAACCGATAAAAATCATCCTTTACAATTAACGCAAACAATTCAAGGGCGTTTTCCAGAAACACAGGCCTTATTAACAGAGAATAATCAGCCACTGGAAATAATGCTTTTCCCTGGACAAAAAAATGATTTCCACTATGTCTTTGCCACCACATTACACTACACGCCATTGGATGATAAGTATTTTTTAGCCGTTGTGATTTCATCGGCAAAAGAAACTCTTTTAGCGCAGGTTAATGAAAAATTATTATTCTTGCTGAGTATGGGAGTGCTAGGGATTTTTGCCTTAAGTTTTTTGACTTATTTTTTTATTCAGAAAATCACCCAACCGTTACAAGAATTAGTATTTGCCAGTCATCATTTAGGAAACGATTTTTCTACCCTGAATTTTCCAACCGATTCTAATGATGAATTAGCGGCTTTAGCACAATCCTTAGAAAATATGAATCGCACCATTATTAAGCAAAATGAAGCCTTGAAAAATACCGCATTGATGAATCAATCCATTATGAATAATATGAGTGATGCGTTGATTACTATTGATGAGGAAGGGGTGGTTAATTTTTTTAATACCGAGGCAGAACAGCTGTTTAATTACAGTGCCGAAGAAATAAAAGGTAAAAGTATCGCGCTTTTAATTCCAGAGACTTATCAATCTGATTATGCCAGTTATTTAAATCGCTATTTTGAAAAAGACCGTGTCAAATTATTAACACAACGGGTTGATATTGAAATGATGGGGTTAAAAAAAGATGGCTCTACTTTCCCCTTAGAACTATCCGTCACTGAAATGATTTTGCAACGGCGTAAAGCAACCGATAAGACTTTTTTTATTGGGTTATGTCGTAATATAGAAGCGCGTAAAACAGCCGAGCAGAATTTAAAACGCGCAGAAGAAATTGCAATTGTCGCAAGAAAAGAAGCCGAAAAAGCCAATGCAGCAAAATCACAGTTTTTGTCCAAAATGAGCCATGAATTTAAAACCCCTTTGAATGCTATTTTAGGGTTTTCACAAATTGAATTATATGATAAAAACTCAACTTCTGATAAATCACAAATTCAATCAATTTATGATGCAGGCAATCATTTATTGACAATGGTTAATGATGTTTTAGATTTATCGACCCTTGAAATAGGTGAAATAAATTTATCCTTAGAAGCAGTTGCCGTTAGTGATTTTTTTAAAGAAATTTATCAAGAATGTTTATTATTAGCACAAGAAAAACAAATTACGGTTGAATTACATCTAGCAATTGACCAAGCCTGTTTTATTAATGTTGATAGAAGCAAGTTAAAACAAATTTTATTAAATTTAACGACCAATGCGGTTAAATTTAATCGTAACAATGGTTTTATTCTCTTATGTCTTACGCGATTGTATGATGACACTATTGAATTTTCTATTGAAGACCAAGGCGTTGGTATTGCAATGAATAAATTAGGCTTAATCTTTAAGCCTTTTGAACGATTAAATGCGTATGACCAAGGTATTGATGGTTTAGGCATTGGTTTAATGATTGCCAAACAATTAACCGAAAGTATGGGGGGAACAATTGGGGTTGAAAGTATTGAAAATGAAGGCTCCCGCTTTTATGTTTGTTTCCCATTAGCCTTACCTGAAGAAAATTATGGCTGAGAACGAGGTTGAAAATTTAAAACAACGGGTTAAAAAACTGGCAATAGAAAAGTCTTATTTACAGTTAATTATTCAATTAATGAGTCGATTAAGTGCGGTGTCAGGTTTAGAAAATACCATTGATAATTTATTACACACCGTGGTGGATGTTTTAGGGGGAGCTAATTTAATTTTATATTATAAAATTGATGAGACTATTTTTTATGCGGATGTGTATGGTAAAAAACAAAAATTA
Organism: Methylococcaceae bacterium; assembly: GCA_020048335.1. Lineage (GTDB taxonomy): Bacteria > Pseudomonadota > Gammaproteobacteria > Methylococcales > Methylomonadaceae > CAIQWF01. Next base: position 11,303 of record JAIFMS010000094.1, read on the forward strand.
GAAGCTATTTCTGATGCGGCTGTTTTACAGGTTTATCAAACAAAAATGCCTTTAGAATATGAACATGATTTTAAAGATACCCATTTAATGAGCGCTGAATTTACCAAAGCTTATACTTGGATTTTTCCATTACAAGTGGGAAATGAAATCATCGGCGTGATTAAAATGGAAAGTTTGCATATTGGAATGCACGAGCTTTATGTGCATTTACCTGTTTTTTTTAAGTACACGGCATTAATTTTAAAAAATGAAATTTTAGGTTATACCTATTTACAGCAGATTAATCGGCAATTAGAAAAAGAAATTATTTGTCGTAAAGACATCGAAAAGGATTTGCGCCAAGCAAAAACCGCCGCCGAGGCAGCCAATCAAGCAAAAAGTGTATTTTTAGCGAATATGAGCCATGAATTGCGCACTCCCATGAATGCGGTATTGGGTTTTTCTAAAATTATGCAAAATGATACACAACTAACGGCGGCACAACGGCAAAATTTAGATATTATTAATCGCAGTGGTTCACATTTATTAAATTTGATTAATGATATTTTAGATATGGCAAAAATTGAAGCGGGGCGGATTATTATTGAACCCGAAGCCTTTGATTTAGGGGAGGCAATTCGCGATATTGTGGATATGATGCGCGAGCGCGCTGAAAATAAAAAGCTACTT
>JAIFMS010000016.1 GCA_020048335.1 Methylococcaceae bacterium
ACCAGCACATTAGGCAAATACTGTTCGGTAAGAATTAAACGTTTTGCCGCTTGGTCGCTATTATCTAATGAGCGGGTTGGCATTAAATAATCACCAATGGTGTTAATCAGGCTCTTTTTGATTTCCGCTAAAAAGGTGACTACATCATCAATACTTTGATAATCCTCATTTAATTGATTAAACAAAGGGTCTATCGCTCGATGAATGGTCTCGCTGTCAAGCAGCTTAATCTGCTCGACCATATCACGTCGCCATTGCGGCAATTCCAGCAACATTTCACTTAAAAACTCCTCCAATGTTTCAACGTGTTGATGAAAAACTTCCCGCTCTTCTGCCGATAACAAGGCAAAATCATCTTCATCTAATAACTTTTCGTCTCGAATTGGCAAAAAAGTAATGTTATCCCCTTCTTTATATAAGGCAACATTCAATAAACGGGCTTTTTTGTCAACCGTATCAACCGCTGTATGATAAAGTTGATTAAAGCGGCGTTCGATTGCGCCTTTGCGTTGTTGATAAGTCGGACTTTCAAAAGTGGCAGGAAACGTTGCCAATAAATTATCAATTAATTTTTCAATCGCTTTGCTAAAAACCGCGCCTTGTCCTGCGGGAAGCTCAATGACCACAGGTTCACGGGAATTATCAAAATTATCACCATAGGCATAAGCAGAAGGTGCAGGCTGTTTTTGGGCATGAGAAGCAAGCGTTTGGGTAATCATAGATAACTTGCCACTGCCTGATTCGCCCATCACAAAAATATTATAGCCAGGCTTTTTCATGGCAATCCCAAACTCTAGCGCAGCTTGCGCACGAGATTGTCCTAAAATAGCAACAGGCGTGGTACGCACCGCTTGACAATCTATGGTATCTAAACTGATTTTTAGTTTAAGTGCCGCGCAGGAAAGTTTTGTAAATGACATAATTTCAGACTAAAAGCGATAAAAAAGTGCCATTCTAGCATTATTTATCTTGAACAATTTTTGTAGCTTTTTAACAACGTACTCTTTTTATAAAATCGCGGTTGCTTTTCACGCTACAGAATTTGTGTTTTTACGCTATGATAAGCAAAGTTACTATAGAAACATTGGCAGGAGAAAAGAATAAAATCCTTACATCTTCTATAGTTGGCATCAATTTTGTGAGAAGCGTATAAATGGCAACACTCCCTGTAAAAACTGAATTACCGTTAAGCGGTTTAGTCAAATGTTTGGTAAATGATGGTTTTTTAACTGAACCCGTTGCCAGAAAACATATTCAAGATGCACTGAAAGATAAAATTCCACTGGTCAGTTATTTGGTTGCCAAAAAGGTGGTGGACAGTCAAACCATTGCCTCTCATGCCTCACTTGAATTTGGCTTGCCCTTGTTGGATTTAAATTCAGTGGATTTATCGTTGATTCCAATAACGCTAGTCAGCGAAAAATTAATTGAATACCATCATGTGTTACCGCTGTTTAAGCGAGGCAACAAACTGTTTATTGCGGTATCAGACCCTGCAAATTCAGGGGCATTAGCGGAAATAAAATTTAATTCGCGCATGAATACCGAAGCGATTTTAGTCGAGGAGGACAAGCTTGCCAAAGCGATTGAAAAAGCGTTGGAAGCGGCGGACACCACTATGTCAGACCTTGATGATGACTTGGTTAATTTAGAAGTTTCTGATGAAGATGGGGGCGATGATCAAGCCATTAGTGCAACGTCCGATGCCGATGAAGCACCCATTGTTAAATATATCAACAAGGTGTTATTAGATGCAATTAAAAAAGGGGTGTCAGATTTACACTTTGAACCCTATGAAAAAATCTTTCGGATTCGCTTTCGGGGGGATGGGATGCTGTATGAATATGCCAGACCGCCGCAAGCGTTGTCAGGGCGGATGGTTTCACGTCTAAAAGTGATGTCTCGGTTAGATATTGCTGAACGGCGCGTACCGCAAGATGGACGGATAAAATTAAAAATTTCCAAAACCAAGGCGATTGATTTTCGGGTCAACAGTTGTCCGACGCTGTTTGGTGAAAAAGTGGTGATGCGGATTCTTGACCCATCCAGTGCGCAGGTGGGCATTGAAAAGCTAGGATTTGAACCTGCCCAACAAAAACTGTTTGAAGAGGCGATTGAAAGACCTTATGGGATGGTGTTAGTGACAGGCCCAACAGGAAGCGGAAAAACAGTTTCGCTCTACACGGGGTTAAATATTATCAATACCATTGACCGGAATATTTCCACGGCTGAAGACCCCGTAGAGATTACCGTAGAAGGGATTAATCAGGTCAACGTTAATCCAAAAGCAGGCTTGACTTTTGCCTCTGCCTTAAAAGCGTTCTTACGGCAAGACCCTGATGTAATTATGATTGGGGAGATTCGGGATTTAGAAACTGCCAGTATTGCGGTGAAAGCCGCGCAAACCGGTCACATGGTGTTATCCACTCTACATACCAACGATGCGCCACAAACCATTAACCGCTTGATGCAGATGGGCATTGAGCCTTTTAATATTGTGTCTGCGGTCAATTTAGTGATGGCGCAGCGACTGACACGCCGGCTGTGTCCACATTGCAAAGTAAAAGCCAATTTTCCTGAAGCGTATTTACTTAAATACGGTTTTACCGCAGAAGAAATCCCTAATTTAGTGATTTATGAACCAGGGCCAGGCGGATGCGAGCAGTGTACTTTAGGCTATAAAGGACGGGTTGGGGTTTATCAAGTAATGCCCATGACAGATGGCATTCGGGCTTTAATTCTTAGAGGTGGCAATGCAATGGAATTGGCCGCGGTGGCAAAACAAGAAGGGGTAAATGATTTACGCACGTCGGGGATGCTAAAAGTAAGACAAGGCATTACCACTATTGCAGAAGTTGATCGGGTGACAGAGGAATAGCTATGGCAACAGCAGAGAAAAATGAAATTATTGACTTTATCTGGGAAGGTAAAGATAAAAAAAGTGAAACCACCAAGGGCGAAATTAGCGCGCCCACTGAAGCCTCCGCTCGCGCTCAATTGCGGACGATGGGGGTTCGGGTTCTAAAAATTAAACCAAAACCCAAACCGTTGTTTGGTAAGAGCGGACAAAAAATAGAAACCAAAGATATTTCTATTTTTGCTAGGCAATTGGCGACCATGTTGGAGGCGGGTGTGCCATTAGTACAGGCTTTTGATATTGTGGGTAAAGGTCACGATAACGCCAGCATGGGTGACATGATTATGGCAATTAAAGCCGATATTGAAGGCGGGGATACCTTGGCAGAGGCTCTCGGCAAGCGTCCTCTGTACTTTAATGATTTATTTTGCAACTTGGTCGGCGCGGGTGAACAGGCAGGGGTTTTAGAGACCATGCTAGGTAAAGTAGCAACCTACCAAGAAAAATCTGAGTCTATGAGGGCAAAAGTTAAAAAAGCCTTAACCTATCCAATTGCCGTGTTAGTGGTCTGTTTTATCGTTTCGGCAATCTTGTTAATTTTCGTTGTCCCTGTATTTGCTGATTTATTCCATGGTTTTGGCGCGGAACTGCCAGCGTTTACCCAAATGGTGGTCAATATGTCGGAATGGGCGCAATCAAATTGGTGGATGGTGGTTGGGGCGATTGTTGGATTTTTCAAAACTTGGGGGTTTTTCTATCCGCGTTCAGAAGAAATGCGCAAGGGGGTAGACCGAATGATGTTGAAAATTCCCATTGTGGGAACGATTATTTTTAAATCCGCAATTGCCCGTTTTGCCCGTACCTTAGCAACCATGTCAACGGCTGGCGTTCCGCTGGTAGAAGCGTTAGATTCTGTCGCGGGCGCGTGTGGTAATATCGTGTTTTATGAAGCGGTTAAACAAATGCAGGTGGATATTTCCGCTGGACAACGGCTGCAATTTTCGATGGAGCAATCAAGCTTGTTTCCGAACATGGTGATTCAAATGGTCGCTATCGGTGAAGAATCGGGGGCGATAGAAAAAATGCTGGAAAAAGTCGCCGATTTTTATGAAGAAGAAGTCGATAACTTGGTGGACAATTTAAGCAGTTTAATGGAACCACTGATTATGGTGGTGTTGGGAACTATCGTCGGTGGCTTAGTGGTCGCGATGTATTTACCCATCTTCAAAATGGGTGAAGCTGTTTAAACGGCAAACTTTTGTGTTCTTTATTTAAAAAATACCATGCCTCCTTTTCTTTCCCCGTTTGAGTTAATTGCGTTTACCACCGTCCTTGGTTTAGTGGTGGGTAGCTTTTTAAATGTCGTGATTTACCGCTTACCGATTATGATGGAACGGCAATGGCGAGAAGAATGCCACGACTTTTTAGAATTAGACCCGCCAGAATCAAGTGAGGTGTTTAATTTAGTGTTTCCCATGTCGCGCTGCCCGCATTGTCAAGCCGCGATTGCGCCGCATCAAAACATTCCTGTTATCAGTTATATTTTTTTACAAGGCAAATGCGCACAATGCCGGCAAGCTATTTCAATGCGCTATCCGTTAATTGAAGCTTTTACGGGGTTGTGTTCTGCCTTAACAGCCTTTCATTTTGGTTACAGCATTGAATTACTCTGGGCATTATTATTAACTTGGGGCTTAATTGCCCTAAGCTTTATTGACATTGATAAACAACTGTTACCCGACAGCATTACGTTGCCTTTTTTATGGCTGGGATTGTTACTGAGTTTATTTAACATTTTTATCGACAGCCATACCAGTATTATTGGTGCAGTGGCTGGTTATTTAAGTTTATGGACAGTGTATCAACTGTTCAAATTAGCCACTGGCAAAGAAGGGATGGGCTATGGTGATTTTAAATTACTTGCCTTATTTGGCGCGTGGTTGGGTTGGCAAAGCTTGCCACTGATTATCTTGCTCTCCTCGGTAGTCGGTGCCGTCATTGGTATTGGCATGGTGGTCTGCTTAGGAAAAGACCGCACTATCCCGATTCCATTTGGCCCGTATCTGGCGGGTGCAGGATGGTTATCACTGCTATGGGGCGATGAAATGATTCAGATGTATTTTCAACTTATTGGTAGTTAAGCTCATGCTAAAAGTCGGTTTAACAGGTGGGATTGGCAGTGGCAAAACCACTGTGGCAGAGATTTTTGTAAGCTACGGTGTCCCTGTGCTTGATGCGGATACGCTAGCCCATCAATTAACAACAACAGGGCAACCTGCGGTTAAAAAAATTGCCTGTTGCTTAGGTGATGGCGTTTTGCAAGCGGACGGCTCGTTAAACCGTCGCAAAGTGCGGGAATTGATTTTTGCAAACCCTGAAAAAAAACAGCAGCTTGAGGCGATTTTGCACCCCTTAGTGTATGACAAAATGCAAAAACAGCTTGCGCAACTCAATGCCCCGTATTGCATTTTAAGCATTCCTCTATTAATTGAAACACACAAAATTGATTTTGTAGACCGCATTTTAGTGGTGGACTGTCCTGAATTCATGCAATTAGCGCGTGTCCAACAACGCAGCCAATTAACACAGGCACAAGCCACAGCCATGATGGCAAGCCAAGTTTCCAGAGCGCGGCGGCTTGAAATTGCCCATGATATCCTTGATAATTCAAAACAAACAGCATCGCTTTTAGAGCCAATTGCTAAACTGCACACTTTCTATCTTCAATTAAGTTCAACTTAGGACACAACCACTTGTGAACACTCTAACTACCTACGAATTTCCGCTGAATGAGCGAATGCGGGTCTTTATGCGCTTAGAGCATCTTTTCATTCAACTCAATCACTTTTTAGCAGGGACTAGCATTTGCGATAAACGCGCTGCTATGGCGGTATTAATTGACGTTTTGTCAATTTTTAGTCGCAATAATTTAAAATCGGAGTTATTACTTGAAATCGAACGGCTTTCTCGTATTTTAACAACCCCAGAACATCCGTTGAGCTTTACTGAAACGGAACAGGAAAAGATTATTGCCGATTTAGACGGTACCAAAAAAAACTTGTACGCTAGCAACGGCAAAATTGGGGCAAAATTAATGGCAAGCAATTTATTTCAAAGTGTTTCTCAACGTAGCGCGATTCCGGGTGGCAGCTGCACATTTGATTTACCTGCGTTTCATTATTGGTTAAGTCAAGATGAGGTGGTTCAGCAAAAGGAATTAGCCGATTGGACGAAGCCTTTTTTAGAAATTCACAATGCGATTGAATTGGTATTAAATTTAATTCGCCAAAGCGGAGCTGTCACACAAGAAACAGCAAAGGGAGGTTTTTTTCAATCGACCTTACCTTTAGATAACAACGACTCTTCCCAATTACTGCGTGTACAAGTGCCGCAAGCCACCCCTTGTTATGCTGAAATTAGCGGTGGACGGCATCGTTTTACGGTACGCTTTATGCAGCCTGCCATAGAAAGTGAACGTTCCACACAAACCAGTAAAAATATTGACTTTAACCTAACGTGTTGCCAACTCTAATGACAGCTTCCAGCCAGCCTCGGTTTGTGTACTGCCCGACTTGTCAAAAGGCGGTTCCCTGGATTACTGAGCAGATTTTTAGACCTTTTTGCAGTGAACGGTGTCGTTTGATTGACTTAGGGGAATGGGTTGCAGGTGAAAAAATGATTAGCGAACCAGTGACACAAAATGACAGTGTTGAATTATGGCAATAAGTGGTTAAGAAACAGTACAGACTCTTTATGGTACAAACGCCATTCCTTTTTTCACCTTTTAAGGAAACTGCACATGAATCATTCTTTACGCAATACGCTATTGGCTGTGGTGGCAACAACAGGCGTTGCGGCGGGCGTTGGCTATTTTTATTTCCAAAAAAATGATACGCCAGCCTCCACCGCGCTCTTAGATGCAACATCTCAGTCCATCACAACAGAAACACTTGCGCCCCCTTTGCCCAGTGCCGCTGAAAGTTTAACGGCTTTATTTGGCATTAAAGCTATCACAAACCAAGTGGCTAACACTCCTTCCCAATTAAGTAGTATCTGGTTTAGCCAGCCTTTTACCCAAGCAACTCGCCGATTTCAGGTTGTGTTTATTAAAACTCAAAGCCTTGACCCCGAAAGTGGCACAGTATTAGAAAGTCATGCCGATGCTGCCACGATTAGTGCGGTGGTTTACCAATTAGAAAACAATCATTGGCAACTTTTTTCCAAACAAATTAATTTTGGCAGTTTTGGCAGTTGGGGCGATGTGCCAAAAATTGACCATACCCAAACCTTACAATTATCCGCTGACCAGTTGGTTTTTCTGATTGATAGTGGCTTTACGGGTCAAGGTTATACCGAAGAAGGCAAAGGGTTATTTAGCTTTAACTTGCAAACAAAACTCTGGAAAGAGTTAGGCTTTATCAGTACAGGTGGGGATAATTCAGGTGTTTGTGACGAAACCATTTCTTTAACGCCCGATGCGATGTCATTACCGTGCTGGCAATTTAGCGGTGAAATTACCCTTGCAGGCAAAACAGACAATTCAAATTACCCCAATTTATTGGTCACTGTAAAAGGCACGACAAATGATGACAATAACAAAATCATTCCTGCGATAAACCGTTTGTATGTGTTTAAGGGCGACCATTATGTAGAAAATGGGCTGTCTGAGTAAGTCTAAAGTTTTGTCACAGACTCTATAAACCCTGCGAAGGCTAGAAATTGGTTTATAATCAGTTGCTAATATTACGTCTATCTGTGTTACAGTCTAGGTAAAATAAAAAAAGCAAGTCAATTAACAATGTGGAGAATTTTATGTCAAACAAACATCATACCCTTTTGATTGTGGGCGGCGGCGCGGCGGGGGTGTCTGTTGCCAATACAATGCGTAGACAAGATGCCAATATAGATATTGCTATTGTTGAGCCTTCTGAAAAGCATTATTACCAACCTGGCTTTACCATCATCGGTGGTGGCGCTTACACCATGAAACAAACAATGCGCAATGAAGCCGATTTAATTTCTGATAGCATTGTGTGGATAAAAGAGTATGTTCAAACTTTTCAACCTGAGCAAAATACCGTTACTTTGCGTTCAGGTGAAACAGTCAGTTATGATTATCTGGTGGTTTGCCCAGGATTGCAATTGGATTGGGATAAAATTAAAGGTTTAAAAGAAACCTTAGGAAAAAATAACGTTTGCAGCAATTATTCGCCTGAAACAGTTGAATATACTTGGGAATGTATTAAATCCATCGAATCAGGTAATGCTCTGTTTACTCAGCCACCGATGCCAATTAAATGTGCGGGCGCTCCCCAAAAAATCATGTATTTAGCGGCGGATAGATTTCGTAAAAAAGGAATTTTAGACAAATTCACGATTGAGTTTTGCAATGCAGGACCTGGACTATTTGGGATTCCTTTTTTTGCCAAAGCCTTGTCAAAAGTGGTGGCAGATTATGGTATCAAAACCTGTTTTGGACATAATTTAGTGGCGATTGACGGTGAAACAAAAACCGCCACGTTTGAAACAACCGATGCAGATGGTAAAAAACAACAGGTTAATAAACCCTTTGACATGATTCATGTCACGCCACCGCAAAGTGCGCCTGACTTTATTAAACAAAGCCCGCTTGCCAATGCCGCAGGCTGGGTTGAAGTCCATGATAAAACCTTGCAACACGTTAAATATCCTAATATTTTTGGTCTAGGTGATGCCACGTCCACGCCTAATGCTAAAACGGCGGCGGCGGTGCGTAAACAAGTGCCTGTCGTAAACAAGTGCCTGTAGTGATAGATAATATTACCCATTTAATGCGTAGCCAAGCCGTAGTAGACGCTTATAACGGGTATGGTTCTTGTCCCTTGACCACTTCACTGAGTACGGTGATGTTGGCTGAGTTTTCTTACGGTGGTAAAGTGACCCCATCCTTTCCTTTACTCGACCCACGCGCCAATCGCTGGATTTGGTGGGTCGGTAAAATCATGGGATTTCCGTGGATGTATTGGAGTTTGATGCTAAAAGGCTATCGCTTTGATATTCCTAGTCTTGAGTCGTATGCTAAACGTTTTATGGATAAAGAATAAAGTTTAAATTCCCTTGCCCCCTCCTTTTGTCAAGGAGGGTTTTTTTAATAATCTGACAAATTTTTAGGTGGCAAAGCCGCGCGTAATGCGTTTAATACCGCAAAGACATCAATCACTTCTTGCGCAATCGCCCCTGCCACTGGGGTTAAATAACCCAATCCTGCAAACACCATTCCCACCACACTTAACACCATTCCACCGATAGCACTTTGCAAGGCTATTGAGCGCATCCGTGCGCCAATGTGCAGAAGTTCATCCACTTTTAACAACGAACTATTCATAATCACCGCATCGGCAGATTCTGCGGTAATATCACTGTGTTGTCCAAACGCAATGCCAATCGTTGCGGCATTGAGCGCGGGCGCGTCATTAATGCCATCTCCTAAGAAAACGGTTTTTGCTTTGGCGGTTTCCTCCCGCACTAATTGCAACTTCTGCTCAGGGCTTTGACCAAAATAAACGTGTTCAATCCCGACTTGTTCTGCCAAATAGCGCACTTCTGACTCTCTATCCCCCGAAACCAACATTAACCGGTCAAACAAATGATTGGGTTGTAAATGGTTAATAAAATCGGAACTGTCACTGCGCACTTCATCACGAAATTGCAAGGTTGCCGCATACTGTTCATCAATCAACACAAGACATTCAAGTCCACCGCAAATGGCGGGCAATTGCGCTTCCATGTCAGGGTGCAACTTTAAAAACTGTTTTCGACTGGTAATGTGAACACACTGCCCACTGACATTCCCCATCAAACCATTGCCGGGTAACTCTTTAATATCGTCCACTTTTAACAGACTCAATTGCGCTTGCTCGGCGGCTTTGACAATCGCACTGGATAAGGGATGTTTAGAATAGCGTTCTAAGCTGGCAATCAAGGTCAAAATTTGCTGTTCATCATAATTTGAGCTAGTCAACAATGCAGTTAAGGCAGGACGACCATAAGTCAGCGTACCTGTTTTATCAAAAATAGCAGTGCGACAAGTGCCTAGCGTTTCTAAAATGGCAGGATTTTTGATAATAATCTCACGTCGTGCTGCCAATGAAATAGAGCTAATAATGGTGACAGGAATGCCAATTAATAAAGGGCAGGGCGTGGCAATCACTAATACCGCTAAAAAGCGTATTTCATCGCCACTGAGCAACCAAGCGGCTAAAGCTAAAATGACCGCAACAGGGGTGTAAATTGCCCCTAATTGGTCGCCTAAGCGTCTTAGTTTCGGGCGATGTTGTTCTGAACCGCGCATCACTTCCATAATTTTGGCATAACGTGAATCCACGGCTAATTTATCCGCCCGAATCGTTAAAGCGGCATCGCCATTAATTGCCCCTGATAATACTTGTGAACCTGTGATTTTTGACATCGAATAAGGCTCGCCCGTTAAATAGGACTCATCCATCGTGCCTGAGCCTGCTAAAACTGTGCCATCAACGGGACAAATTTCATGTGGCAATATCAACAGCGTATCGCCAATTTGCACTTGCTCAATACTAATTTCTAGCAATTGCTCGCCTGTTTTGCGATGTGCAATAGACGGCATTCGCTTGGCTAAGGCTTCTAACACAGATGAGGCTTTGCGTACTGCATAACTTTCTAATACCGCGCCGCCCGATAGCATTAATACCACCAAACTGCCTGCTAAATATTCTTCTAGCCACACCGACGTTAAGATAGAAATCCCTGCTAATAAATCTGCGCCAAATTCACCTTGGAATAATTTTCGCAATAACTGATAAACCAATGGAATGCCGCCAAAAATTAACACGGCACACAGAGGTAAATCTATCACGCGCAGGTGCAGTTGCAAAAGTTGTTGATAGGTTGCAGCATTAGGCAGTGTTAATAGCGCGTTTAAGGCAAGCGCGTAGCTTTCGTTATGTAAATCCATCCCATAACGCAATAGAATGAAAATGCCCAGCCCGACTAAACTTACCAAGGCAATGGTGCTTTCTAATTTTGTGCTGGTGTTCATGGTTTTATGCGTTGTAAGGTAAGAAAACGGTAGGAAAAATCGACAGAACAGTCATCTATCACATCACGCCGTGCTAGTTCCTGCCATTCTTGTGGATTAAAATCAGGAAAATAAGTATCACCCTGAAAAGTTTTTTCAATTTGCGTCAGATAGAGACAGTCTGCTTGTGGCAATAGCAATTCATACAACGTTGCCCCCCCAATCACAAAAATTTCAGGTGCAGTAGCAAACGCGGCAAACGCTTCGGCAACCTCGTGAAACACCACACAATCTGGGGCTTGATAAGCACGATTTTTGCTAATCACAATATTGTCGCGTTCAGGTAAGGCACGTCCAATCGCTTCGTGGGTTTTGCGTCCCATTAAAATAGGGTGTCCTAAGGTTATGTTTTTAAAGTGTTTTAAATCAGCAGATAAATGCCACGGCATCTTGCCCTTTAAACCAATCACGCGATTTTCTGCCATCGCAACAATCAAAGATATTTTCATAAAGTAATTTGCTATGCTGTATTAATTTAAACATCATCGAACATCATACAACCCCTTATGAAAAAAATTCTTGTTGTTTTTACGGGTGGCACGATTGGCTCAACGACACACGCGGGTATTATTGATACAACCACAGAAGCGGGCTTTACCTTGATTAAGCGTTTTGAACAATTGCCATCCGCTGAGTTGGTGCAGTTTGATTGTATTCAGCCCTATCAATTGTTAAGTGAAAATTTACATCCAACTGCTTGGACGCAATTAATTCAGGCGATTGAGCAATGCAGTCTAGCGGATTATGATGGCATTATTGTGACACATGGCACTGACACCTTGGCATTTACCGCTGCGGCGTTGAGTTTGTATTTTCATAAGTTAAAAAAACCGCTGTTACTGGTGTCCAGCAATTATCCTTTAGACCATCCAAATGCGAATGGCTTGCAAAATTTTGTTTGTGCGGTGGCATTTATTTGTCAGCACATACAACACGGGGTTTTTGTTCCCTATACGAATCTGCAACAAATCACACAAGTCCATCTAGGTACGCGGCTCGCCTCTTCGTTGCAACTAAGTGGTGATTTTATCAGTGTACAGTCAAAAAGTTATCTCAAATTTCAACAGGGAAAGTTTGATTATATTGATAAACCGATGTTGCCATTAGCAGAAACAGAACAATCTGATTTAAGCTTAAAACCTGTTTTTTCCAAACGAATTTTACTGATTAAACCCTATCCTGGCTTGGATTATAGCCGGTTTGATTTAACCAATGTCGATGCAGTGCTACACGATTTATACCATTCTGGCACAGCGTGTACTTTAGAAGCATGGGGTAAACAACACAGCTTAATCGGCTTTGTGCAACGCTGCCAAGCGGCTAATATTGTCTGTTATCTTGCGCCCGCCTTAAAAACCAAGGACGTGTATGCCAGTTATTGTGCGTTAGCTGCTCAAGGCATAACAGTAGTATGGAATATGTCGCTGGAAACCGCGTATGTCAAATTATTACTGGCTTATGGCAACTTTAACGTACCCGAAAAAATAGCTGCGTTTCTCGCGCAAGACCTAGCATTAGAGCATTTTGAAAATAATGACTAAAAAAGTGGATTTAATTCCGCGTAGTTTGAGTGGGATATGCTACACTGCGAATGAGGGCGTGGTTTTCTAAAGAATCTCTTTTGCCATGCACTCACTGTGATGATTCACAGTTATTTGAGACAACTCTTGCATGAAAATTTTACAAAACATCGTTTTATCTGCTGCTCTTGCAACCTCTATGGTTGCTTTCTCAACCAGCACAATGGCAAATGAGAAAAAAGAAGCGGCAAGTGTTGATGTTCTTATTAAAAACACGCTTGAACATATCCAAGCAGCGATTGCTGGAATTGATAGCAATGCAACAACCGATGTTATTACTGCACATATAAAAGAAGCACGTCAAACACAAAAAGACATCACTGTTGGTGCATTAGATCAAAAACGGCAACACGCAAGCTCTAAATTAATCAGAGCTAGCCGTGATATTAAAGATGGTCAAAACAAAGAAGGCAGAGCTATTTTAGTTGAAGCCTTAGCCGATTTTCAAGAACTTGAAAAACTTGCAAAATAAGCGGTTTTATCAGGTCTAATAGCTTGTATTAGACCTGATTTTTCATAGGCTTATTTTTTATGGGTTTTGTTGTAAACAACTTCCATCTCTTTAAACGATTTCAAAGCATCCTTTAAAGCCACATCAGCTTCAGCTCGTTTGTCTTCTTTGAGCAATTCCCGTGCTTTTCTTAAGACTTCATTGGCTCTTTGACGTTCGCGTTCTGTTCCTTCAAACCGGTATTCTTTTTGTAACTGACGTGCTTGAGTAATTGAGGCATTCACAGCTTCCTCACTACCTTTTTCTTCTACAAATTTAATCGCGTGTTCAATTTTCTCAATCGTGCCTTCAAGAGCGGCTCTTACTTTTGCATCGCCTCCTGATTCTGCAAAAGCAGTTGATGAAGCTGCAATCATAACAGCACCGATAAAGATTTTTTTAACAAGTTGCATAGTCGTTAAGCCCTGTAAATAATATAAAAAATTTAAAACTATCGCAAAAAAGCACACTCAAAAAAGTCTTAGATAAACCGCTCAAGCTAAATCATCTTTTAATCGTTTTAAAATGTAAAATTTCTGTCATAGTGCCTTGTTGTAAATAAACGAAGCCTTTTTATTATACGATGATTTAATGGCAGAAAGGCGGTTTTTCATTGTTTAAAATTAAACTGCTATTTTTATCAAAAAATAGGTTTTTTTATGCTAGAATAAGACCGATACACTGCTACTGCTTGTGTATTCTCACCAAAAATATTATTAAACAACACGAGGGTATTTAATAGATGAAACTTTTAAAAAATGTCGTTTTATGTCTTTTTATGGCAGTTTCTGTAGTAGGTGTTTCAACAACGGCTGTTGCAGAGACTGATGCAGGTCGTGTCACATACAAGCCAACTGATGCGATTAACATGGTTGGAACTAAAATAAAAGAAGCTCAAGATGCCATTACAGCTGGAAAGTCATTTGACGACGTTGTAAAAATCATTAAAGAAGCCAAAGACCTAGGTAAAGAAATTAATGCCAATGATAAAGTTGACCGTGCGCGTCAACGTGCTTCACAACATTTATCTAAAGCAATTGGCATGGCAAAAGAACAAGATTTGAAAAAAGCGGCTGAACATTTAGATGTAGCCGCTAAAGCATTTGCCGAGTTAAAGTCTTTGATTTAATTCTTTTAGGCTTGCATCAAAAACAGGATACTGTCACGGTGTCCTGTTTTTTTTTGCTTAAAAATCAGGCAACAGCTCTGTTAATTTTTGCAACGCTTTCCCACGGTGACTGAGGCTATTTTTCTGCTCAGAGGTTAATTGTGCCGAGGAACAGCCATAGCCTTCTAGCCAAAAAACAGGGTCATAACCAAACCCATTCTCGCCAAGCGGTTGCTGCAAAATTTTTCCTTCCCACACCCCTTGCGCAATTATAGGAAACGGGTCATTAGCGTGTAACATAAACACCAGTACACAAATAAACCGTGCTGTGCGTTGTTCCTCAGGAACGCCTTGCAGTGCTGCTAATAACTTCAGCACATTCTCTTCATCACTTGCGCCCACGCCAGCATAACGGGCAGAAATCACCCCAGGCGCACCTTCTAATGCGTCCACCACTAAACCTGAATCGTCAGCAATGGCAGGCAATTGACAATGCAAAGCGGCATGGCGAGCTTTAATAATGGCATTTTCTACAAACGTGCTACCTGTTTCTTCCGCCTCACTAATTTGCCAGTGGCTTTGCGGCACAATGGGATGGGTTTTTAATAAGGCTTGAATTTCTGCAATTTTGCCTGGATTACCGCTAGCAAGGACAATTTTTGACTGTTTAGAAAAAATCATAGCGCGTTCTCTAACGTTTGTTGTTGTTTAATAAGCAATTGCGCAATCCCTGTTCGGGCTAAATCCAACAGCGCGTCCAATTCTTCTTTTCTAAACGCATGACCTTCTGCCGTGCCTTGAATTTCAATATAAGCCCCCGCTTCATTCATCACCACATTCATATCGGTTTCGGCATTGCTGTCTTCGGCATAATCTAAATCCAAAACAGGCACGCCATTAAAAATACCCACAGAAACTGAAGCAATTTGCCCGTGAATCGGATTGGTTTTGAGCTGCTTTTTTTTCAGCATTTTCGCCACTGCCAACGACAATGCCACAAAACCGCCTGTAATCGACGCGGTGCGAGTCCCCCCATCAGCTTGTAACACATCACAATCAATCGTAATGGTATTTTCACCCAACGCTTTTAAATCCAGCGCGGCGCGTAACGAGCGACCAATTAAACGTTGAATTTCTAAAGTACGCCCCCCTTGTTTACCACGACTTGCCTCGCGTCCCATCCGCTGATGCGTAGAGCGTGGTAGCATTCCATATTCAGCTGTTACCCACCCTTCACCTTTGCCTTTCAAAAAACGCGGCACACCTTGTTCGATACTGGCGGTGCAGAGTACGCGCGTATCACCAAACTCAACCAACACTGACCCTTCAGCGTGTTTGGTAAAACCACAAGTAAAGTTAATTTCGCGTAGTTGCTCAGGGTTACGTCCGCTTGGTCTCATTATTCTCTCGTCAAAATAAAAACCTACAGTATAACTGTTTTTGTGCTGTACTTCTGAGAGGTGTTTTTAGAATTTAAACCTTCATAACTAAAACGGTACTAAACCACTTGCATTCAGGGATATTATTGTTTGTAATCTTCTCTGTTAGGCAACAATGCCTAAAATCACGCGCCTTGTTATTCAAACAAGGTGGCTTAATATAACCATAAAGTGAGGACATATCATGGCAGTATCATTAAACAAAGGCGGCAGAATTTCATTATCCAAAGAAAGCCCAGGACTGCGTAAAATCCAAGTGGGCTTAGGTTGGGATGCCCGCGCAACTGATGGCGGCGATTATGACTTGGATGCGTCTGCTTTTATTTTAACGCCTGGGGATAAGGTCAGAAGCGATGCGGACTTTATTTTTTATAACCAACTGGTCGGTGCTAACGGAGCCGTTGAACATCAAGGTGACAATCGCACAGGCGCAGGCGAAGGCGATGATGAGGTCATTAAATTGGACTTGTCAAAACTCGATAGCCAAGCCGATATTGGAAAAATTGCAATGGTGGTGACCATTCACGATGCTGAACGAAAAGGGCAAAACTTTGGGCAAATTGAAAATGCTTTTATTCGGGTGGTCAATGAAGAAAATGGACAAGAAGTTGTACGCTTTGATTTAACCGAAGATTATTCAGTTGAAACGGCGATGATTTTTGGCGAAATTTATAAAAAAGACGGTGAATGGCGTTTTTCTGCGGTTGGACAAGGCTTTGCAGGAGGATTGGCAGCGGTTTGCCACCGCTATGGCATTAATGTAGGGTGAATGAGATGACCTGTCGGATTTTAAAAATCTGGCAGGTCTTACTCAGTTATCCGTGTTAGCGGCTACCGATAGCCATAATGCAGATAGATAGACTACAATTGTTTGACTGTACACAAATAAATTCTTTTTAAGTTAAGTTGTTACGAGGAAAATATGGACCATCAAACCACACAGGTTAAGCAACATTATGTCGATTTTCTGTCTGACTCGCGCGTTTGGTCGCGTTTTATCAGTGAAATTGGTTTTTCTACAGGCGATATTATCATTGCCGACCCTTTTAAAGCAGGAACTACCTTTACACAACGGGTTCTTGACCAAATCTTAAGCAATGGTGAAGAGTCCAAAGAATCCCTTTCAGATAAATCCCCTTGGTTAGATTCTAGCTGGGGTAATCACACCGCCATGCTAGACACACTTGCAAAACAACGAAAAAATCAGCGGCGTTTAATGATTAAATCCCATCTTCCTGCCGATTTTGTTCCGATTAATCCTTTAGCTAAATATATTTTTGTTGGCAGAAATGGCAAAGATTTAGTCTGTAGTTTTCATAATTATCTGTATAACTTTAATCCTGAAACCGTTGCTAAAATCAATCAACTCCATCAGGCGTTTTCAGGCAGTGCTGAAAAAATGGTGATTCCTGCTGACAGTGCTAAATTTTTCGATTTGTTTTTAAACACCGCAGGCGGACTAGGTTTATGTGAAGTGTTGAAATTAACCCAATCCTGGTGGAATCATAAAGCTCTGCCCAATGTGTTATTGGTTCATTACAGTAAATTAATAGGCGATTTTGATAATGAAGTAAAACGAATGGCGGCGTTTATTGGGGTTGATGTAGCATCACTTAATATAGAAAAAATTAAACAAAATTGCAGTTTTGCCTTTATGAAAGAAAATGCGGATAAATTTGTACCGTTTAATGGCGAACACATGACCGATGCGAAAGCTTTTTTTCATCAAGGCCCTGAGCGCGACAGCAGCAAGCAAATCAGTGCCGCACAAATTGCCGCGTTTGATGCGTTAGCGTCTGTACAAATGCAGCAAGACTGCGCAAAATGGTTAGAAACAGGTGATTTTTAAGTGAGTTAAAAAATGAGTAATGAACCTAGCTTTATTCCGTTAACGATTGCGGTATTAACGATTTCGGATACCCGCACCGCAGCGGATGACGTGTCGGGGCAAACCTTGGTTGAGCGGGTTGAGCAAGCCCAGCATCGGGTGTGTGAAAAAAAAATTGTCGCCGATAATATTTATCAGATTCGCGCGGTAATTTCAGGGTGGATAGCTAACCCTGAGATTAACGTTATTATCACGACAGGCGGCACAGGTGTCACAGGACGGGATGGTACGCCAGAGGCAGTGATGCCATTACTGGATAAAGTGTTAGATGGATTTGGAGAAGTTTTTAGAATGCTGTCTTATCAGGATATTAAAACCTCCACCATTCAATCGCGCGCTCTGTCAGGTGTTGCCAATGGCTGCTATATTTTTTGTTTACCCGGCTCTGCCAGTGCTTGTCGAACAGGTTGGGATGGACTTATTAAAGAGCAATTGGACTCGCGCACTCGCCCCTGTAATTTAGTCCAACTAATGCCTCGGTTATTGGAAAAATAATGCGAATTAACTTTTTAGGTTTGGCAGCACTTTGCGCCTTTACTGGGGTGGCGTTTGGGGCATTTGGAACGCATGGTTTAAAGCATCTTTTAAGCCCTGCGTTACTGGAAACCTACAAAACGGCGGTGACTTATCAAATGTGGCATAGTTTAGGCTTAGGGTTAATTGCTATTTTTGCCCAACAACAACCTAACAATAAGCAATTACACTGGGCAGGCAGGCTAATGTTTGCAGGGATTGTGCTATTTTCAGGCAGTTTATATTTATTGGTTTTGCTTAATATCAAAGCACTTGGAATGATTACCCCCTTGGGTGGACTCGCCTTTTTAGCCGCATGGCTCTTGCTTGCTTTATTTGCCTTAAAACAGCCGCACTCTTATCCATAAACAGCTTTAACACAGGCTAAAAACGCCTCACAAAAGCCTGTGAGTGGTTCAAAAAATTTGGTTAAAATGGCAAGGACGCACCCATTTCTTTAACCACCCAAAAAAGCTTTTATACAACCTAATGAGCCTGTATTAATGATGAATTGGACACTCTTTCACTTTTTAAGACCTTATTGGTTGCTTGCATTCATCCCTTGGCTACTGATGCTGCTATTTTTAATTAAGCAACAACGACAAGGAAGCAATTGGCTTACGGTGTGCGATGCCGAGCTGTTGCCTTATCTTTTGCAACAAAAACAATCCTTACAAACGCGCTTGCCATTGTTTGCTGCCAGTTTTGCTAGTGCATTGACCATTCTGGCGTTAGCAGGCCCAACTTGGCAACAATTGCCTACTCCTGCGTTTCGCAATCAATCAGGGTTGGTCATCGCGCTGGATTTATCCTTGTCGATGGAAGCAATGGACATCAAACCCAGTCGTTTAGTGCGGGCGCGTTACAAAATTGCCGATATTTTAAAACAACGCAAAGATGGACAAACCGCCCTATTGGTTTATTCAGGCGATGCGTTTACCGTGACACCGCTGACTAATGATAATGCCACGATTGCCAGTCAATTGGAGGTTTTAACTCCACATATCATGCCCAGTGCTGGCAGCAATCCACAACTGGCAATCAGCAAAGCCGTCGCTTTATTTAAGCAAGCAGGTTTGCAAAAAGGGCAGATATTATTAGTCACTGATGGAATACAAGAAGACGAAACAGAGGGCATTATTAGTCGCTTAGAAAATTATACACTCGCTGTTTTAGCGGTAGGCACAGAACAAGGTGCGCCGATTGGATTACCTGCGGGAGATTTTCTTAAAGATGAAGCAGGCAATATTGTCACAGCGACTGTGCCATTGACTTTATTGCAAAAATTAGCTCACCAAGGCGGTGGAGTTTTTGCACAATTAAGCGATAACGACAGTGATGTTAAGGCATTACTACAGGCTGTGGATAAGCCTGTGCAAGACGCTGTGGATAAACCTGCGCAAAATGTCTTTGTTCAACAATGGGATGAAAGGGGGGTCTATTTGCTTTGGTTAATTGCGCCATTAGCCGCTTTACAATTTAGACGTGGTTTATTGGTACTCGCTTTTTTGCTGCTTCTGCCTTTACCAGAAAACAGTTACGCTCTCGGTTGGCAGGATTTATGGCAAACGCAAGACCAGCAAGCACAACAGGCTTTTTTACAACGCCAGTACAGTCAAGCGGCGGCTAAATTTGAAAATCCACATTGGAAAGCGGCAGCCGCTTATAAAGCAAAAGATTATCAACAAGTGCTAAAATCACTCAAACAACCGTGCACTGCCGATGCTTATTACAATCAAGGCAATGGATTGGCGCAAAGTGGGCAACTAGAACAGGCTTTGAATGCTTATAATCAAGCGTTAAAATTAAAACCAAACGATGCAGATGCGTTGTATAACAAGAAATTAGTGGAAGAGGCATTAAAAAAACAGCAACAGCAGCAGAAACAGGATAAAAATAAGGACAAGGATAAATCCAAAGACAGGGATAAACAAGAGCCGCAAAAATCGCAAAATCAGCCCAATAATCCCCCTAAGCAGGATAAGTCAGAAAAAAAATCGCCCGAAGATAAGCAAGATACTGGACAAGGTGAGCAAAAACCGCAAACAGGGCATGATGCTGACAAATCAGAACAGAAAGGGTCGCAAGAAAAAGACTCACCCAGTCAGTCATCAAAAGAGCAAAATCAACCATCATCCCCCCCATCTGCGAAAGGAGAAAAATCGGCTGGGCAAGCAAAAGAAGACGAAAAAAGCCAAGCCAATGCGCAATGGTTGAATCGAGTTCCTGACGATCCAGCAGGCTTATTGCGGCGCAAATTTAAGTATCAATACGGTCAAGCCCAAGAGGTCTTTTGAAACTTAAAGCTGAACATTTGTTCAGTTTTGTTAAAATGGCTTTTCTTTGCAGATACGTTTTTGCATATTTTCCTAAAACTATCCGCTGTAAATTGATAAGCTCTTGTATTTTAATAACAAAGAAGGATGCTATGACTCATTCAAACAGTATAACATTGACCAACCCGAAAAATCAGACCGCGTTTGATATGCCTATTTTATCTGGCACCATTGGCCCTGATGTTGTCGATATACGCGACTTACAAAAAAAAAGCGGTATGTTTACCTATGACCCTGGTTTTATTTCCACTGCCAGTTGTTCATCAAACATTACCTATATTGATGGTGACGAAGGGATTTTGCTCTATCGAGGCTATCCCATCGAGCAATTGGCAGAACAGTGTGGTTTTTTAGAAGTTGCTTATTTACTGCTCAATGGCGAACTGCCCAACGCGGCTGTGTTAGAGAGTTTTAAACAGGAAATTACTCAGCACACCATGGTGCATGACCAGTTAAATAATTTTTTCAAAGGCTTTCGTCGTGATGCACATCCAATGGCAATCATGGTTGGCATTGTCGGTGCGTTATCGGCGTTTTATCACGACGCGCTAGATATTTCTTCCAAACAACATCGGGATTTAAGTGCGATTCGGATGCTGGCAAAAGTGCCAACCATTGTGGCAATGTGTTACAAATACAGCACGGGTCTGCCTTTTATGTATCCACAAAACAAATTAACCTATGTGGAAAACTTCATGCAGATGATGCAAGGGACACCGTGTGAAAGTTTTAAACCCAATCCTGTGTTAGTTAGAGCCTTAGAGCGAATTTTAATTCTTCACGCTGACCATGAACAAAATGCCTCAACTTCTACCGTCCGTTTAGCAGGGTCAAGTGGAGCCAATCCTTATGCCTGTATCACAGCGGGAATTGCCTGTTTATGGGGGTCAGCGCATGGCGGAGCGAATGAGGCTGTATTAAAAATGTTAGAAGAAATTGGTGATGTGTCAAAAATTGGCACTTATATCAATCGCGCCAAAGACAAAGATGACACTTTTCGTTTGATGGGATTTGGGCATCGGGTTTATAAAAATCACGACCCACGCGCTAAATTAATGCGCGAAACCTGCCATGAAGTGTTAAATGAATTGGGATTGCACGATGATAAATTATTTAAATTAGCTTTGGAATTAGAGCGAATTGCATTAGAAGACGATTATTTTATTGCCAAAAAGCTCTATCCCAACGTCGATTTTTATTCAGGAATTGTGTTACGCGCTTTGGGTGTGCCAAGCAATATGTTCACTGCGATTTTCGCGATGGGGCGCACAGTTGGCTGGATTGCCCATTGGGATGAAATGATTTCAGCCCCTGACCAAAAAATAGGTCGCCCCAGACAACTGTACACAGGACCTGTACAACGGGATGTTCCAGCATTAAAAAGCCGCTAGTTGCTTATTTTCCCCTGACTTTTAATAAAAGTTAGGGGATTTAATCATCAAAAAAAGGGTCTTTAACATTCCAAAATTGCAATAGACTCAAGACTGCCAAGCCTACAAAAGCGACTAAAGTCCAGCCAGGAATACTTATGCCGAACAAACTCCACTCAATTTTTGCACATTCGCCCGTGCCACTTAGCATTAATTTAAGCGTATCGGTGAGTGGAAAGTTTTCAAATACATAACTTAACCCAGGTCCACATTCTGGCACTTCATTCGGGGGTAAGTGTTGAATCCAAACATGACGTGCCGAAATCGCCCCCCCTGCTAATGCAAAAAAAGTTCCCAACAGGGCGTAAATGCGAGTGCCAAACCGTTTCGGGTTGTGGATTGCCGCAATTAAAAAAATAATTCCTAGTAGCAAAATAGCAATGCGCTGTGAAATACATAACGGGCAAGGTTGTAAATTCATCACCACTTGAAAATAAGCCCCCACTCCAAGCATCAAAAAACAACTGATGCCT
The DNA here is from genome assembly GCA_020048335.1 of Methylococcaceae bacterium. Lineage (GTDB taxonomy): Bacteria > Pseudomonadota > Gammaproteobacteria > Methylococcales > Methylomonadaceae > CAIQWF01. Next base: position 22,210 of record JAIFMS010000016.1, read on the forward strand.
GCGAGTAAGAACCAAATGCGTGCTGTTAATTTAAGTTTTTCAAACATGATTGACTTCTTTTTTAAAGGCTTTAATTTCCCGCGTCGGGCCCATTACAACTAAAATATCACCTACTTTTAATTGATGTTGTTTTTCAGTAATTGCAAACTGTAATTCATTGCCTAACAATTTATCAACAATACCAATTAAAATTAAATTGTGACTGTCATTTAGATTCAGCTCACAAACTAAACGATTTTCTAAATCCGAACCTGCTTTAATTTCCACTTCTGCCATATTTAAATCATGCCGCCCAAAGACAGTATGGTCTAAAATATGGGTCATATCAGGTTTTTTTATTAGTTCATAAATTTTTTTACCGCAAATTTCATAAGGATCAATCACTTTATTTGCGCCTGCGGTTAATAATTTTTCCGTTGATGCCGCATTTTGAATTAAGGTAATGATAAATAGTTTTTCATCTATTGCGCGGGCTGACAAAATCAAAAAAACATTGTCACCGTCTTCGGGTAAAAAACAAAAAATAACATCAATATCTGTGCCAATACCAATAGAGCGCAAATTATCATCACTGCGAAAATCAATGTCGATGACATGAAAACCATTTTGTAAGGCAATATTGGTTTGCTTGAGGTCTGTTTCTATTAACAAAATCTGATATAACTGCGCATTTAAACGCGACATGACTTCATGTGAAATGCGATTATAGCCAAAAATAGCAATTTTTTTCATACGTTTGCGTCACATTTTTGGACAGCTTTGGATAACTTGTTCCCGAAAATAAGCAATGCTGACATCCCGCCCTAATAAAACCAAAATATCGTTTTTGCGGCATTGAAAATGGCGTTCGGGATTAAAGAAAAAATGTTGTTTTTCCACTTGATATTGGTTGCGATGTTGCCTGTGTGAGCTACTGCTCGCACTAATGACACCAATTAAACTCAGCTTTCGTGCCGCAAAATCAATCTCCATTAAGGCAATCCCTTCTAACATAGAGCCTTCTCGCACTAATATGGTGTCCATTGTGATTTGTTTTTGCTCATGCAAAATACCTAATAAAGCTTCAATCGCAACGGGTTGACCAATATATTCTGCGGCTAATAATCCTGCCATTTCAAAGGGTTCTATCACATGAGTTGCCCCTGCTTGGTACAATTTTCTTACATTATCATGTCGATTAGCTCGAGCAATAATCCGAATGACAGGGTTTAAATAACGGCTGCTAAGGGTAATATAAACATTGGCAACATCATTACCTACCGTACACAAAACCGCTGCCGCTCCGCGATTAATGCCCGCATTTAGCAGCACATCATTTTTACTGGCATCATCGTGAATGGCTAAAAATCTTGCTTTTTTGGCTAAAAATATCCGCTCTTTGTTTTTATCAATAATCACAAAAAATTGTTTATCCTTGTATAATTGCTGTGCTACTTCTTGCCCAACTCGCCCATAGCCGCAAATAATAATAAAATCCTTGTGTTTATCAAGCAGTGCATAAGTTCTATTTTCACGCAGGTCGTGCATTTTATCATTAAACGCTGACACAATGATGGAGGTGAAAAAAGACAACACCCCCAAACCTGAGAGAATCAGACTGATGGCTACTAAGCGTCCACCTAAACTTTTAGGCGTAATATCGCCATAGCCGACGGTGGAAACCGTGACAATCGACCAATAAAAGGCATCATAAATATTCTTAACTTGTCCACCCTCATGGCTATTTTCAAATAGATAAATCGCAATGCTGGAAATAAATACTAAAAACCCCATGAAAATGGCTAAGGTGATTAGCTCAAAATGTTTACTGGCTAATACTTCAGCAAATAATTTAATGCTGCTTGAATAGCGTAATAATTTAATTAAGCGAAATATTAAGAAAATTTGTAAAAAAACCCAGCCACGATAATTGGGCAACATGGCTAAGAAGTCAATAAAGGCCAAAGGAGAGCGCACATAAGCCAGTTTTTCAAAAAAAATGACTTTTAAAATGGTGTTTAATTTAAAAGGAATTTGTAAATACACCACTTTTTCATGGTAGGCAAGAATGGTTTTTCGGCTATCGCTGTATAACCAGCCGCGCAAAAGATATTCAATGATAAAAATAAACACCACGCTTTTCTCAAAAAAATTACCCGCAAAACTTAATTGTCCCATTTTGCCAAACTGCCCTTTGGATTCATAAATAATCAAAAAGACACTTAGGGTTACTAAGCCAATCATATAGCCATCAAAACAGGCACGCAATTGACTATGGGGATTTTCCATAAGCTCAAAAAAAAACGCTTTTGTTTTTGTGTAGCGTGCTGATTTATCCAAGGTGTAGGCGATTTTTATGAGAATGTTTTTTGCATCAAACATGATGATTTTATCCAAAAACAAGGTTAATCATTGTGAAAGTTGTGTATAATCAAATTGTTACACTTTAATTTTAAGCGAGGCGCAATTATGATTGAAATTTCTAATGAAAGTCACGACGCGGTATTAATTGCTAAAGTTTCTGGCAAAGTGACGGTAGCAGATTATCAAGATACTGTTATTCCAAAACTGGACAGTTTGCTTGCCGAATACGCTAAGGTGGCAGCACTGATTGAATTTGGGGCAGATTTTAACGGCTGGGAAATAAAAGCGTTGTGGATTGATTTGCAATATGGCCTAAAGCATCGCAATGATTTTAGCAAATTAGCAATGCTGGGTGCACCCTGTTGTTTAGGAGGCTTGAGTCAACTAGCGAGTTTTTTTGTGAGTGCCGAATTTAAAGGCTTTTCTATTACTGAAAGAGAGCAGGCTCTGGTGTGGATAAATGCCGTTTAAGCTCAAGCGGCGCAGCCAACCAAGGTCGTTTTTGCAACTGCGCGTTTGATGGGAAAGCAGGCAAGCTTTAGTCCATTGCTTGCGGGGAATTTTTTTCGGTTAAATCAAATCTGTCGGTTAATTGCCAGCTTGAAAAAGGAAAAGGCAATAGTTCAGTATTGAAAGTTAGATATAAGGTGATGTGATACAGGTAAGCACAAAGCCCACCACTAAAGGCGAAAATATGTTGATTGCTACGCCCTGTTAAAAGGGTAGTGATAATTTGTAATAAAATCACTGCCCATAACAGCGTCCGTACAATACTGACAATCACAATAAGCAGCAACATAAAAATAATGCGTTTCCAAGTGCTAACTTTTTTTAAATTTGCATTGATTTGTTCAGACATAGCGTTCTCTTAAAAAATTTAATCGGCTTAACCACGGTTCATAATATCGCGCAAGTCAAGTGCCGCTGCGTTGGCTCTGGAAATATAGTTTGCCATTGATAACGAATAGTTAGCGAATAAATCAAACCCATCGCCGCTTAAAATCATAGGGCTTAAAATTGGGGTCAAGGCGTTTTCCATCGCGTAAATCATAGTGTCTACGGTTCGCATCGCCCGTTTGTCTTCCAAAATCGCGCTAAAGTCGTGTTTAACCGATTTTAGAATATGTAATAATGCCCAACACGCCCCACGCGCTTCGTAAAAAACGTCATCAATTTCTAGCCACGGGGTTTGTGTGGCAACCGTTTTACTGCGGTCGATTTCAATTTTAGGGTCAGTTAAAGCAAAAATCGCGTGTTGGTCACTGCTGGCTGAAAGGCGTGTTGATAAACCACCGAGTCGTTTAATCACAATTTCAGAATATTGCCATAAATTATCCGCGCGGGAATAAAATTGGGCGTGACCTTCTTTTCCTTTGGGAATTTTTAGCCGTGTCATATACGCATGGAGTGATTCAATCCCTTTTTGATATTCCGATTCGGTGGAAGGTAATGCCCAAGAATTACGTTCGTAATAAAAATAAGGCTCGGCAACTGCTAAATCGGGGTCTTCCGATGATACCGATTGGTCACGCGAAAAATGGTTTCGTAAGGCGGTGGTGGCATCGCGTAACATAATCAACGCGCCATATTCCCAGTTTTTGATATTGTCTAAAAATAGACCAGGAGGGGCTACGTCATTGGTAATATAGCCACCTGGTTTATGCATCAATATTTCTGCCATGTGAGCTAAGGTATTGGTATAAACATAACCTAGTGGCAATTCAGGTTGCACACTATTACTGTCTACAAAATGTTCATTGGTGTAACGTTTTGTCGCTTCTTCTTCTATATCAAATAAATCGGGTTCTAACCCCCACCAGCCCCCTAACACGATGAGAACAAAAACGGCGGCGGCAACGAAAATACCAAAACTCCAGAGTATGCCTTTTGACTTTGCGTCTTGTAATGCTTCGCTAGCTGACATTTCCTAGTATCCTGTAAATTTTAAGAAGAGGTGAACGAATAAGAAAAACGGGCTTTCTTATGAAAAATAGCCGTTATAGTAGCAGATATTTTAAGTCTTTGCTGAATGTGGCGGTAATTTTTAACCATAACTTTTGAACATAGAAGAAGATTATTTTGCCTTGGCAAACAACCTTATTCTGTTAGCGGTTACCTGATTTATTCAGCCTTAGATAAGCGTTCGTTATCTCTCTGATAGTTCAATTTGCCCTTCAAATACCGAAACGGCAGCTCCTGTCATAAAAACAGGCTGTCCACGCCCTTCCCAACGAATCGCTAAATCACCGCCGCGCAATTTAACCTGCACAGCGTGGTCTAACAAACCTTGTTCTATGCCTATCACTACAGCGGCACACGCTCCGCTGCCACAGGCCAATGTTTCTCCCGCCCCGCGTTCAAAAACCCGCAACTGAATAGTTTGTCGGTCAATAATTTCCATAAAGCCAATATTGGCTCGCTGTGGGAAAAAAGGATGGCTTTCTAATGCGCCGCCAATCAAGTCAACAGGCAATTTAGCTATATGTTGTAGGGTAAGAACCGCGTGAGGATTGCCCATTGACACCGCACCAAAAGGATAAATTACTCCGTTTATTTTAATTTCATATTCTAATTGTTCAACGGTGGCTTGCAGCGGTATCTCATCTGGTTTATGGCGTGGAATGCCCATATTCACTGTCACCAAGCCATCAGGAGTCAGGGTTAAAATAAGCTGTCCACTGTCGGTATCCACACAAATTTCATCTTTATCGGTCAACTGTTTGTCGCGCACAAAGCGGGCAAAACAGCGTGCGCCATTGCCACATTGTGCGACTTCGCTACCATCGGCATTAAAAATTCGATATTTAAAATCAGCGTTTTTACTGATGGGTTTTTCAACAACTAATACTTGGTCACAGCCTATCCCAAAATGCCGGTCAGCAAGAAAACAAATTTGTGTTTTAGTTAAAGCAAGTGATTGAGAAATAGCATTCAGAACAATAAAATCATTGCCCAAACCGTGCATTTTGGTAAATTCAATTTTCATAAAACCTCTATTTTTTTAAACTTTAAGTGAGAGTCAGTTATAAATAAACTTCCACTTTGCTAATTTTATTTTTACTAATTGGCATTGTGGCCGATGCACCAAACCCACCTTTTTTGATTTCAATCTGCCCTGCGTTCACAGAAATAAGATGCCCCTCATGGACTACGTTGGCGGTGGTTAAACGCACTTTTTTACCAATGTAGCCGCTCAATTGATTTACATTAATCACTTCGTAATGCTTTTGTCGGATGCTGTGTTTTTTTTCTTCTATAACAGGCGCAACTGGCTCTATGACTTCTGGCTCAGGCTCTGTAACAACCTCAGTTTCAACAACTGGTTTTGGTTGTTCGATAGGTTTAACCGTTACAGGTTCGGGGCTAGATTGTGTCGGAAAAGTGGGGGCTAAAGCAACCAATTTGTGGGCTAAATTGGGGAAAAAATCGGGTCGAAACGCAACCGCATACGCGGTGACTCCTGTAAAAAAAAGTAAACTTAAAATGAAATAGTAGATAATTTTGCGGGTTTTGCGTTCAAAACGGTAAGCAAAGACAAAGGGCGAAATCGGAAACAAAAACAGGATTGAACAGCCCCAGCTTCGGTTGGCTTGAAAACCTAGGCGCACAAACCAGCCCCACATGACAATTAAACCAAGGCTGCTAATAATAAACAATATTTCTAATAATCCTGCCATGATGCCCTCTTAAAAGCTTGCTGTTAAATCAGAACGCGCTCATTTGCCCAAAGTTGGCTTAATGTTTCGCGTTCGCCAATAAGATGTATTTTAGAACCATCCACCATAACCTCAGCTAAACGGGGACGTGAGTTGTAATTAGAACTCATCGCAAACCCATACGCGCCACTGGAACGCACGGCTAGCAAATCGCCTTCTGTTAAAGATAACATCCGATTTTTGCCTAAAAAATCGCCTGTCTCACACACAGGCCCGACAATATCCCACCGTTTTTCTGTTGCACAACTTTGTGCATTCACAGGAATAATCGCTTGCCACGCGCTGTATAGCGCAGGACGTAATAAATCATTCATTGCCGCATCCACAATGGCAAAATTTTTATCGGGGGTGGTTTTTAAATATTCCACTTGGGTAATTAAAATTCCTGCATTACCGACAATAGCACGACCTGGCTCTAATAAAATCTCAAAATCATTATCGCCTAACCGTTCTAGCAATGCTGTGACGTATTCCGCAGGTTCAGGCGGGGTTTCATCGGCATAGCGAATACCTAAACCGCCGCCTAAATCCAAATGTTCTAACTCAATGTCTTTTTGTTTTAACATTTCAACTAACTGTAAAACTTTTTCCAGTGCATCTAAAAATGGGCGTGTTTCAGTCAGTTGCGAGCCAATATGACAATCAATCCCCACCACTTTAATATGGGGCATGGCGGCGGCACGTTGATATTCAAAAACAGCCGATTCTGCACTAATACCGAATTTATTTTCTTTTAATCCTGTGGATATATACGGGTGCGTTTTGGCATCAACATCAGGATTGACGCGAAATGAAATCGGTGCAATAACGCCAAGCTGTTCTGCACACGCATTAATCCTATCTAATTCGCCACTGACTTCCACATTAAAACAGCGAATCCCGACTTGTAACGCGGCAAGAATTTCATCTTTGCGTTTGCCTACCCCTGAAAAAACAATTTTTTTCGCATCGCCGCCTGCGGTTAAAACCCGTTGTAATTCACCGATGGATACAATGTCAAAACCTGAGCCTAAACGGGCAAATAAATTCAGAATTGCTAAATTAGAATTGGCTTTTACTGCATAGCAAATCAGATGTTTTTGCGTACCAAAGCTGTTATTAAAAGCGTGCCAATGCCGTTCTAAAGTCGCTTTAGAATAAATGTAACACGGTGAACCGTATTGTTTGACAATCTCTGCCACAGGGATAATTAAAATAATCCATGTTTATTTTTCCTTCGGTTTTTTAGCGTTGCTAGCAGGAGGTGTTGCAGCAGGCGCAGTTGTTACAGGTTTAGATGTCTCAGGTGGTTTAGGCGAGGCTTCCACAGCAGGTGGCAATGCAACAGGTTCAATAGGTAAATATAAAGGCCCCATTTGTCCACAACCTGCTAAAGCAATGCTGATACTCAGCGAAAAAAAAAAGGGATAAAATTTCATCAGTTCTTAAATGTAATAGAGTTAAGCTACTATAAACGGTTTGTACTCAAATTCTACCTGAAAACCTGAACCAACTCGGTAAAACTTAAAACAATTTTCGTATTGATTTTACCTTTCAGCCACCTCGTTTGTTTTGCATTGACTTGTAACCAAGCAATCACTAGACTAATTTTTGAGCAACTAAACCACTACGGCATCGCACACTGCCGTGTATTTCATTAGCCATAAGGAGAATGTCCGTGCTAGTCACTGTTGAAAACCTGATTTTTGAATACACAGGCTTTCGTGCCTTAAATAATGTTTCTTTTTCGATTGCCGCAGGCAGTATCACTGCCCTCGTTGGACCAAACGGCGCGGGTAAGACAACGCTGATGCGCTGTTTAGCAGGGTTAGAGCAGCCCCTCGAAGGCACAATTGCGTTAGATGGCATTGATGTTTTGGAAGAGCCACGCTTATGTCACCGCAAAGTCGGTTATTTATCCGATTTTTTTGGTTTATATGACCGCTTAACCGTTGAGCAATGTCTCCATTTTGTGGCACGCGCCCAAGGGATTGAGGCGGCAGACTGTCCTGCGGCCATTAAATTAGCCAGTCAGCGTTTACAAATCAGTGACCGTCTTAATGCCACTCCCATGCAATTATCACGCGGCTTGCGACAGCGGGTGGCAATTGCCCAAGCCATTATTCATCAGCCCAAACTGGTGTTATTGGATGAGCCTGCTTCTGGATTAGACCCTGAAGCCCGTCACGCGCTAGCAGAATTGTTTTTAGAATTACAGCGGCAAGGCATGACGCTGTTGGTGTCTTCTCATATTTTGGCAGAACTTGAGGCATATTCGAGCAATATGCTCATTTTACGCAACGGTCAAGTAATTGAAAATATTAGCATTGCTCAAAATAATGCGATAAATAAAACCTTTAGAATCCGCTTCGTGCATCCTGTTCCTGAGTTGGCGATGTTATTAGGCAATTTTCCTTATCTCAGTCACATTGCTATTCAAAATGAACAAGTGCAATTTCAATTGACAGGTGATGAGCAAGTTCAGCACCAGCTTTTGAAAGATTTGTTTGCCCATAACCTGCCCATTTGTGAATTTAGCCCCGTACTGACTAATTTACAAGATGCTTATTTATCAAAGGTGCAACAATGAATCCTGAATTTCAACGCAATCTTTATTTAGAATTTTCCGTTGCCCGCCTCATCGGGATGCCTTTGTTTTTAATGATAATTTTTGCGCTTACCTACGCCATTGACAATCAGAAATTAACTGAAAGCACTGCCAATATTTCAATAATCGTGTATGTGCTTATCATCTTATTTTGGGGAGCGCGGCAAACCGCCGAGAGTCTTCTGGAAGAAATTCGTAATCACACTTGGGATATTCAAAAAACCTCAGCCCTTTCTCCTTGGTCATTAACCTGGGGGAAATTATTAGGCAGCACTTTGTTTAACTGGTATGGCGGCTTACTTTGTTTATTCATTTACAGCATCGCAACGCCGCAACGGGAAACCGTTTTTCTTGTTTGGATTTATGCTATCAGTGGGGGAATACTGGCGCAAAGTTTAGGGCTGTTGACCAGTTTACTTGCGGTGCGGCGCAAACAAATGACCGTTTCAATTCTTTACTATGGGGTCATCTTTTGCAGTTTGCCTTTTTTCATCCCTTTACTGTTTGATGCTGATTACAGCAGAGGGCAGGTTGATTGGTATAGCATTCGGCTTGATTCACAGGTTTTCATGGCGATAAGTTTACTGCTGGCTTGTTTTTGGGCAGTAGTGGGGGTTTATCGGTTACTCGCTGAAGAATTACAAATTCGCACCTTGCCGTGGGTTTGGTTAAGCTTTATTGGCTTTTTAGTGCTGTATTTCACAGGACTTATCATCGGTGATTTAAACTCATCGCAAGCCAGCAAATTCGGGATAGGAGAATGTAGTTTTGTCGTGTGTGGGTGTTTAACCTATTTACTGATTTTATCCGACAATAACAACCCGATGACGGTGCGCAAACTGTGGCTGTACAGCGAGCAAGCGCAATGGCAGCGGGTATTAGAGCAAATTCCCTGTTGGCTGATTAGCTTACTGCTGCTGATTCCTGTGTCGTTGTATTTAACCTTGTTTCGCGACGTTGAAACACTCGAAAAGATGACGATTTACCCTATTCCCAGCTTCTTATTGCTGGTGCGCGATTGTGCAGTCATTTTATTTTTTAGCTATGCGGCTAATGCCAAACGCGCCGCAGGATTAAGCTTTTTATATTTGCTGCTTATTTACTGGATTTTGCCTGCTATTTTTATAGAAGGCGGTGCAGAAGGCATGGCGGCGGTGTTTTTACCTTTATTCAGCGATAATATTGCTTTTGCGTTAATTTTTGCAGGTGGACAAGCTGCACTGGCAGGCTTTTTTCTTTATCAACGCTGGCAAAATTGCGTCAATCATCTTCGCTAAACTTCTAAAAATAATTGGTTGAGTCCCTTATGCTGAGTGTCATTATTATTACCAAAAATGAAGAACAACATATCCAACGCTGTTTAGAATCAGTGAGTTGGGCGGATGAAATTATTGTGTTGGATTCTGGCAGCCAAGACAATACTGTGTCTTTAGCCAAAGCCTATACTGCACAGGTTTTTAGCACCGATTGGCCAGGCTTTGGCTTACAAAAACAACGCGCTCTTGAGAAAGCCCAGCACGACTGGGTTTTTTCAATTGATGCTGATGAATATGTCAGTGCCGAATTACGCGCCCAATTGCAACAAGCAATGGTAGAAGCAAAATTTGACGGCTTTGAAATCCCGCGCCTGTCTTCTTATTGCGGACGTGACATAAAACACGGCGGCTGGTGGCCTGATTATGTTTTGCGCTTGTTTAAACGGGAAAAAGGTCATTTTAGCCCTGAATTAGTGCATGAACGGGTTGAATTAACAGGCAGTATCGGACAATTAACCGAACCCCTCCTGCATGAAGCCTTTGTCAGTCCTGAAGAAGTGCTGCACAAAATCAACAGCTATTCCACGTTGGGGGCGCGTAAACTCCACGCCGAAGGAAAAAAAGTGTTCATAACCCATGCCTTATTCAAAGGCGTGTGGACATTTATCCGCACTTATTTTCTCAAAGCCTCGTTTTTAGATGGGCAGCATGGATTATTGCTGGCGATTTCCAATGCGGAAGGGGCGTTTTATAAATATGTCAAATTATGGGCATTACAAAATGATATGACAGGTAAATCATGAAGTTGCTCTCAGTCATCATCACCACTTATAACTGGGAAACTGCCTTAGAACGTTGTCTTAACAGCTTGTTTGCTCAAACGGATAACCAATTTGAAATTATTATTGCCGATGATGGCTCGGGTGTTGCAACCCACACTTTAATTGCCGAATTAATTGAACAAAGCCCTGTGCCGCTGCGCCATTGTTTTCACGAAGATAAGGGCTTTCGTGCAGGGACGATTCGCAATCAGGCGGTATTAGCCAGTCGCGGCGACTATTTAATTTTTTTAGATGGCGATTGTGTGGTGTTTCGCCATTTTATTCAACGGCACAGACAGCTTATGCAGGCGGGTTATTTTGTGGCAGGGAATCGGGTGTTGCTTAACCAAGCTTTTACCCAAGCCGTTTTAAGCGCACCAATTCAACTGCCTGAAAAATCATTTTTACATTTTGTGGGATGGCGATTACAAGGGAAAATCAATCGTTTATTGCCCTTGTTATATCTGCCAGTGAATTTTTTGCGTTTGCAACGTCCACAGTATTGGCAACAAGCGATGACCTGTAATTTAGCGATGTGGAAACAGGATTTTATTACCGTGAATGGCTTTGACCAATTATTTGAAGGCTGGGGCTATGAAGACTCGGACTTGGTGATTCGTCTAATTCATGCAGGAATTAGGCGCAAAGAAGGACGCTTTGCCGTGCCTGTGTTGCATTTATGGCATCAACAAAACGACCGCTCTGAACAGCAGCGCAATTATCAACGCTTGCAGGAACGCTTGGCAAA
>JAIFMS010000137.1 GCA_020048335.1 Methylococcaceae bacterium
TTCTATTTATTGTTGTAATGGATTTTACTGTCGCTCTGTTAATCTTACAAATTTAAATACTCCGATAAAATTAAAATATGGAAAATAAAATGATTGAAGATAAATTAGTAACATTGGATTATAAAAATTTGTATGCAGACCAAAAATCAGCATTAACAGAAATTGAAAAGTTTTTAGAAAGTCCTGAACAACAAGTTTTTATACTACACGGAACTGCTAATAGTGGTAAATCATATCTTATTCCATTTATACAAAAACTTGCCCAGGATTCAGGAATACAAGAAACTGAAATTTTTGCTTCATCGGCTCGTGTCGCTAATAATTTGCTTTCAATTAGCAGCTTAGAAAGAGTGAATAGTATTTATTCCTACATTTATGGAGGACAAAAAGAAAGTAGTGAAGAATCAGAACAGCAAGAAAAACTTGAAGAATTAGAAATTGAAGAAATTCCATTAAAAAGCTGTGACAACTCCAAAAATGCTTTATTTATCGTTGATGAATCGCAACTTGTTTCTGATTCATTTAATCAGTCAATTGATTTAATATTTGGCACAGGTTATTTATTAAAAGATTTTATAAATTTTTGTGATTTAACCAAGAATAAAAGAAAAATAATTTTTATTGGAGACTCATTCCAAATTCAATTGGGAAAGAATGATGAATTACCTTTAAATCCTTCTTATTTAAAAGAAGCATACAAACTAAATACAAACTCTTATGAATTATTAGATAAACCTGACTTTTCTAATATCAACAAACAGGCAATGCTGTGTGTTGAAAATATTCGACTCCGCTATTTTAATTTTCTTAGTTTCAATGAAAGCGATAACTTCTATTTTTTAAATAAAGAAGACTCATTAAAATTAGTTTCAAATATCATTTATAATAAAATTGATTGCCATATACTTTGTTTTACCAATGAAAAATCACAAGCGTTCAATAAAAGAATAAAAGAAGTTATAATTAAAAATGGTGAAGATATTGCAATAAATGATTTAGTTATTTTCAATAATAATATTTCAATAGAAAATAGTGATAGTCCTTTTGCAGAGCCTAAAAAAATTTATAATGGGCAATTTGCAACAGTAATCGCAGTCTATAGTACTATAGATAAGCCCATATTTAACAAAAAAGGTGAGCTTGTTGCTACTTTAAAATTTCGTGAAATAGCTTTATTAGTGAATGATACTGGACAAGAATTAACTGTTTTAAGTTTTGAAAATTACAGATTAAGTCCCAAATCTGAACTTTCTAAAGATGAAATCATAGCATTTAAAATTCTTTTAAACTCTTCTATCAGTGAGTTTTTAAAATTAAATCCTTTTGAAAATACAATAGAATACTCAGAAATACTAAATTCTGAGAAATACCGGTTTCTTGATTCTGAAATTGAAATTTTAAAACAAAAACTTGATAAAGGTGAAAAAGTTAAAACCAAATTAGATGAAAAAGTCAGAGAACAAAAAAAATTATTCAAATCTGCAAGAAAAAAATATCGGTTCAATATAAAAAACTCCCCTGCAACCGACTATTACAAATTTAAAAATGCAGCTTTTTTAAAGTTTGGTTGGGCAATGACTATTGATAAATCATCATCTTATAAGTGGCAAGAGGTTATAATTGACACAACGCCCGGCTCTCGATTCAGTAATAGCAAAACTCATGAACCTTACTTTCGTATGATTTATACAGGAATTACACGAGCCAAGGAAAAAGTTTATTTAATGAATTATGAGCCAATAACACCATTTGATAACACCCAAATTATAGATAGTAATTTTGGAAATAAGATTATAAGCAGTATTTTTGTATCTAACAATCCAAACCAAGAAAGCAGATTATTAGAATTGAGAGAGTTTATTGCCAATAAGATAAAGAATAGCCAATCAATCATAGAAAAGATTGAAAATCTTCTTTGGCAAGAAAGATACCATTTAACAAATGGCAATCAAAAATCTATTATTTCTTTCAGTTATAACAAAAAAGGTGAGTTTAAATTACCAAAACTTACAGATGGAGATGTTAATTATGGAAATAGCATCATTGAAATAATCAGACAGAATACAGTTGAATTTGATTTTTCAATCATTAAAGATGCGTGGCGAAAATTTCAATATCAAAGGTTATCAAGAATTCTTGATAATGATAAAATCAAGTTTGACTTTATCATTCAAACAGATTGCAAAGATAAAATACGTTTGTATGAAAGTGAACGGGAGCTGCAAATAGAAGTTGACTACAAGAAGAGTGAAGGTATTTTTAGTAACATAACAGCAAAATACTATAACAATCCTACGATATGGGATAATTTCAAAAATGCTATCCAACAATTAAAGGATTAAATCATGGCAACATTAGTTGAATTTAGTAAAGCTATTTTAAACTTAAACAAAGAAAAAATATTTTCCGAGACTTTAAAATATTTTAAAGCGAATAAGTCTGAATTTACTTTAGAACAAATTGCGTCAAATGAATATTTAGTTTCTGGAATGCTGACAGCATTGGTTTATGCAAATATATAAAATATATATTAATGAAAACACAACAGAAAGAATTTTAAACCCATACGGATGGCTTTTGTACGACAAATTTAAAGCAGAAAATAATCTCAATGATAACTATCAAATTGAAAATGAAACATTTGATGATGAAGAAATAGAAACAACAAGTAATAATCATTACAGTAAATCGGAAATAATTCAATGGATTGAGTATTTTTTGCCATTAACCCTTAAGGTAAATAGTGAGTTTTCATATCTGGTTTTTTCAAAATTATTCAATACTGTTCTTAAAGTTGAAAAAAAGAAGCCTAATGCTAATTGGAAACTAATTAATGAAATATGCAACTTGGTTTCACCAGAGCAACTTCATACAACTTGTGACGTAATTGAAGTCGAAAGAAAAGGACAAAAAAAGCCAATGGAATTAGCATCCGATAAAGAAAATTGGTTTGCTTCCAAATCAAAAGCACTTATAAAACTAGGTATGTTTCAAGAGTGTTATGAGGTTTCAAAATACGCACTTGAGACTTTTGATGTATTCCATTATTCGAATGATGCTTGGTTTGCTCGTAGAATAGCTTTGTCTAAAAAAGGCTTAGGAAATTCTGCTGATGCTATTTCAGAGCTTGAACAGGTTTTGCGAAGAAAAAAAGAGTGGTTTATTCAAAAGGAATTAGCTGTTTTATATAAAGAATCAGGTGATATAGATAAAGCATTTAATTATGCTATTTCGGCAATTAATAATTTTGGTGATTTAGAATATAAAATTGAGCTATTATTTTTGCTAGGAGAGCTATTAAAATTAAAAAAAGAAAGCGACTTAGCCTTTAAACACTTTTCATTATCTCAATTAATACGAGTCAAAGAGGGATGGAAAATTCCATTAAAATTGCAATCAGAGTTATCGCAATTTGGCAGACCTATAATGACAGTTGATAAGCTTCAAGAGCTTAAAGCTGAGTTAAAAAAATATTGGAATAGTTTTAATACAACTCCTGAAAATACTAAGCAAGTATACGTTGGAAAAATTAATCAAATATTACATAACAACGAAAAAGGCGCAGATGGTCGTATTAAGTATGGGAATAATGAATCAGTTTATTTTAGAGTAAATTCTACAGATGAAATCTTAAAAAAACTAGATATTGGCTTGATAGTAGAATTTAAAATAATACCAGCGACTGAAGAAAAAACGGCAAGGGCAATTCACATAGTAAGTAAGAATTAATCCTGTAAGAAATAAAAATAGGAAAACATCATGCAAATCCTTATCAACGTTCCCGACACTTTGCTAAAACCCTGTTCAAAATTAATGCACTGTTAGAGAGCAAAACAAGGTGATAATTTTTGTAAATCCCCCTTGATTTTAAGCAAAGGGGAAAATCACTACCTTACACTTTCGCAAAAGTATGTACCCAAACCTTATCATCCTCATTCCACGCCATACCCGCGTGCATTTTTAAAATTAAATCTTTATACATTGCAAGACTTGGATAGCCTTCTGCTTGCGCATCACTATCGCTCATATCACCTAACCGTTGCCGCACCAACGAAGTCACTTTAAACATCACCCCTTCCAATTCAAAGGTTTCTTCAGGATAAGCATACACCCCATTGCGGCGTTGTTGCGTTTTGCGCCCTGCAAGCGTTGCTTCAACTAATTTTGGATGACGAACTAAGCTTTCAATGACACAGGTTTTTTCAGGATAAGAAGACATAACGATTACTCCACTGGTTAAAATAGCCAACACAATACCGAATTTAAGTGTTAATCACAAAGTAAAAAAGAGAGCTGTCGATTGTTGAACAATAATTAGCAAGGTGAAAAACAGGTTTTCGGGTATAATTCAAAGATTTTTTAACTCAACGGTGTAAATTTTATGTCAGAAATCAAAAAAGTGGTCTTAGCCTACTCAGGCGGTTTGGATACTTCGGTGATTTTAAAATGGTTGCAAGATACCTATTCGGCGGAAGTGGTAACGTTTACGGCAGATTTAGGACAAGGTGAAGAAGTTGAACCTGCCCGCACAAAAGCCACTGCCGCAGGAATTAAAGAAATTTATATTGAAGATGTGCGCGAGGAATTTGCGCGTGACTTTGTATTTCCAATGTTTCGTGCCAATACCATTTACGAAGGCGAATATTTATTAGGTACGTCCATTGCGCGTCCTTTAATTGCCAAACGCTTAATTGAAATTGCCAATGAAACAGGCGCGGATGCTATTTCACACGGCGCAACGGGCAAAGGCAATGACCAAGTGCGCTTTGAATTGGGGGCGTATGCGTTGCGTCCTGATATTAAAGTGATTGCACCGTGGCGGGAATGGGATATGAACTCGCGGCAAGCCTTATTAGCGTATGCAGAAAAACACGCCATTCCTATCGAAATGAAAAAAGGCAAAGCCTCGCCGTATTCAATGGATGCCAATTTACTGCATATTTCCTATGAAGGCGGTATTTTAGAAGACCCGTGGGCAGAGCCTGAAGATGAAATGTGGCGTTGGTCGGTATCACCTGAAAACGCCCCTGATCAAGCAACTTATGTGGAATTAACCTATCAATACGGCGATATTATTGCCATTAATGACCAGCCCGTTAGTCCTGCACAAGTTTTAGAGCAGTTAAATCAAGTGGCTGGCGCAAATGGTGTGGGGCGATTGGATATTGTAGAAAATCGCTATGTGGGCATGAAATCGCGTGGCTGCTATGAAACTCCCGCAGGCACGGTGATGTTAAAAGCCCATCGTGCCATCGAATCTTTGACTTTAGACCGTGAAGTCGCGCATTTAAAAGATGAACTCATGCCGCGTTATGCTTCCCTTATTTACAACGGTTACTGGTGGAGTCCTGAGCGGGAAATGTTGCAAACCATGATTGATGCCTCACAAGTGAATGTCAATGGCAAAGTGCGGGTTAAATTATACAAAGGCAGTGTTAGCGTGGTTGGACGACAATCGCATACAGACAGTTTGTTTGATGAAAGTATCGCCACTTTTGAAGATGACAAAGGGGCTTATAATCAAAAAGATGCCGAAGGGTTTATTAAGCTGAATGCACTAAGAATGCGGATTGCCGCCAATAGAAAGTTCAAATAGTAAAAGAAGCTTTCATTATAAATTAGGGGAGGGCAGGAGAGAACAATGGGTAAAGTACACACAATCGAACCCGAAGTCGTTGCGCCTGAGCAAGCGGTTTTTGTTTTGCACAGACAATTACAACAGCAAAGCTTGGCAAAAATGAACCGGATATTACTCATGGCAAGTTTGGTATTAATGGCAATTGTCTTGGTGCTGAGTTCTTTCTTGCTGTCTTCAAAAGATTTAGTCACACAGTTACAAGAAAAACAGCTCATAGAGGCAAGTTATGCGTTAAAAAATCCTGCCATTAGCCCTGAAGTGGATGCGTTAAAAAGTCAACTCATTGGTTTAATTAGCGGGTCTATTGAAAGCAAGCTTAAATCATTAGAACGAAATATTCAGCGTGACAAACCGTTGTCTGCTTTAGAAACGGTCAACAGCCTTAAAAAAGATGTTAAAGCTTTGCGCAATTATGCCAAGCCGTTAGTCGTTGACGATAAAAAACCAGACGCGCCTGTTGCCAGTGTGATTTTAATTAACGAAGTGTCGCAATTAAAAAATCTTATTTATATGACCTTAGGGTCGTGTGGCTTAATGTTTGTTGCCTTAGCAGGCATTTGGGTGCGAGGGCGTAGACAATTGCTAGCACAAATGCCGCCTTATTTACAAGCCAAAAATGAATAGTGTCCGCTTAGACAATGCGCACGTTAAAATGAGGTTCAATGCCAGACTTAACTACCTTTAGGCTGATTGAACGTATCAGCACCTTATTACGTTCAGAGCAGCGAAAAAGCTACGCCGCGCTTGGTTTGCAGCCTATTCATGCGCAAGTGATTGAATTTTTAGCCCATTGCAATCGTCACAGCGATACACCTG
Source organism: Methylococcaceae bacterium (assembly GCA_020048335.1). Taxonomy (GTDB): domain Bacteria; phylum Pseudomonadota; class Gammaproteobacteria; order Methylococcales; family Methylomonadaceae; genus CAIQWF01. Next base: position 6,455 of record JAIFMS010000137.1, read on the forward strand.
CGGCGGTTGCCGACTATTTAGGGCTAACCAAAGGCACGGTCTCACAATCTTTGCAGGTTTTAGAGCGCAAAGGTTATATTGCCAAAACAACCGATACAGAAGATGGGCGTGTGGTGCATTTGAGCTTGCTTGCGGCGGGAATTGAATTGGCTGAAAAAATCCGCCCGTTAGATGTTTTTAGTCAAGCACAACAATGGGTTGCGCAACAAAAATTTACTTCCTTGGATGTGGCGTTACAGGCAACTTTAATTGCACTACAAACAGCGAACCAATCAAGAAGTTTTGGCTTATGCCATACTTGTACGCATTTTTCAGAAGTACAAAATCACTATCATTGCCAATTAACCAATTTACCTTTAACGCAAGCCGATGCCGATAAAATTTGTCGTGAGCATCGCCTTAAGCCAGAATCTTAAACCTTACCTGAGAATAAAAAATGTTTGATCCTAAAACAATTGATGAGATAGCCAGCCGTTTAGCCAGTGCCGTTCCGCCTGGATTAACCCATCTAAAAGAAGAGATGGAAAAAAACTTTCACTCGATTTTACAAGCCGCGTTAGGAAAATTGGATTTAGTGACGCGGGAGGAATTTGAAGTACAAAAAGGCGTGTTGGCAAAAACCCGTGCGAAGTTGGAAGTCTTAGAACAACAAGTGGCAGAACTTGAAAAACGTTTTCCTGCTGAACAGCCTTAATATAAGCCATGTCGCTTGCTATTGTTTACAGTCGCGGTCGCTCGGGAATTGAAGCTCCCTTAGTTACCGTGGAAGTGAATGTTTCCAATGGGTTGCCTTCGCTTTCCATTGTTGGCTTACCTGAAACAGCGGTCAAAGAAAGTAAAGACCGAGTGTATGGGGCGATTTTAAATTCCCACTTTGAATTTCCGATTCAACGCATTACCATCAATCTCGCGCCAGCGGATTTGCCCAAAGAAGGTGGACGTTTTGATTTAGCGATTGCATTGGGCATTCTTGCTGCATCAGGACAAATTCCACGCAATGAATTGCATCTTTATGAATGTGTGGGTGAATTATCATTAGGCGGCAATCTCCGTGCTATTCATGGCACTTTACCTGTTTCTTTACAAGCAAAGCAAGCAGGACGGCAACTGATTTTACCCTTGGAAAATGCCGCAGAAGCTGCACTTATTCAGCAAGTAAAATTAGTCCCCGCGCGTACTTTACTGGATGTGTGTGCGCATTTATCAGGGCAAACAACCTTATTGCCGATTCCGCCCTTGGTCAGAACAGAGCAAAGTCAACTGCTTGATTTTGCGGATGTTCAAGGGCAATATCATGTTAAACGGGCTTTTGAAATTGCAGCAGCAGGGGGGCATAATTTATTAATGCTAGGACCACCTGGAACGGGAAAATCCATGTTAGCCAGTCGATTGCCCAGCATTTTACCGCCTCTTTCAGAATTTCAAGCTCAACAAACTGCGGCTATTGCATCGGTGAGTGAGCAAGGATTTAAAGTCGAAAACTGGTGTCAACCGCCGTTTCGCGCTCCGCATCACACCGCTTCAGCAGCGGCATTAGTTGGTGGTGGCAGCAATCCTAAACCTGGAGAAATTTCCTTAGCCCACAATGGCGCGTTATTTTTAGATGAATTGCCTGAATTTGACCGGCGCGTCTTAGAAGTTTTACGCGAGCCGCTGGAATCAGGGCATATCACTATTTCTCGCGCCACCCGACAAGCGGATTTTCCTGCGCGGTTTCAATTAATTGCGGCAATGAATCCTTGTCCATGTGGCTATTTAGGTGATGCGTCAGGGCGATGTCATTGCACAATGGAGCAGGTTAGCCGGTATCGCAATAAAATTTCAGGGCCGTTGCTAGATAGAATTGATATGCACTTGGAAGTGCCGCGTGTGTCGCATGAAGTGCTGCGCAAAGGCTCTCCTGAAGGACAAGAATCGAGTCAACAAATCAGAGCGCGAGTCATTGCGGCGCGGGCAATTGCTGTGGGGCGTTGCAATAAAGCCAATGCGGTTTTGTCTGTGAATGAAGTGAAACTTTTTTGTCCGCTGCATGAGCGTGGACATCAACTTTTAGAACAAGCCATTGAGCGGTTTGGTCTGTCACATCGGGCTTATCACCGCATTTTAAAGTTGTCGCGTACCATTGCCGACTTAGCCCAATCGCCTGCCATTGAAATATCGCATTTAAGCGAAGCGATTAGTTACCGTAAATTAGACCGTGCCATTAAATAGCCGCAAACTCATTGCTTGCGCCCTTTGGGTAGCATCATTTTATTAAATTGGCGATTTTTTAACCAAACCAGAATCCGAAATCCCAGTAACAGCATTATCAATAGCAAATACAATACAGGTTCGGCCAAATTGCCTTTTAATTGCCAAAAGTAATGAATCATGGCTGCGCCTGAGGCAAGATAAATAGAGCGATGCAGTTTTTTCCAATTTTTTCCTAATCGTTTTTTGGCCAATTTAGGCGAGGTGATTGCCAAGGCAAAAATAATCAAATAAGCCAACACCCCAAACCAAATGTACGCGCTTTCGAGAATATCAATGGCAATCAGCCGCCACATCAAGCCGTGGTCAACGATTAAATACACGACTAAATGCGCCGTTGCATAAAAAAAGGCAACTAAACCAAGTAATTGCCGATAATCAGCCATACCGCGCCATTTGGTCATGGTTTGTAATGGGGTAATTGCCAGAGTCAGCCACAAAAACCGCAACGCCCAATCACCTAAGCGAATATGCAGAGCCTGAATTGGATTCGCGCCCAAATTGTTTAAGGCAATGTCCACACCTAACCACACGAGTGGTACTAAACACCCTGCAATAACGGATAGATATAACTTATTGATTTGTAACATCCTCAAAAAAAATGCTGCAAGTCCATATCACGATACAGCGCGGCAACTTGCTCACCGTATCCATTAAATAATTCCGTTTGTCGACGTGGGGTAAAAAAACCACTACCCAGTTGCCGTTCGGTATTTTGACTCCAGCGTGGATGTGAAATAGCAGGATTAACATTGGCGTAAAAACCGTATTCATGCGGCGCGGATTGATTCCACGTTGTTAGCGGCGGTTTTTTTAACAATTCAATTTTGACTATCGCTTTAATACTTTTAAACCCATATTTCCACGGCACGACTAATCGCAACGGCGCACCATTTTGTTTTGGTAAAACATCACCATACATCCCGACAGCCAGCATAGTTAATGGGTGCATCGCCTCATCAATTCGCAATCCTTCCACATAAGGCCATGTCAGCATGGCGGTGCTGCGCTGATTAAGCATAGTTTCCGGTTGATACAGCGTAGTGAATTTTACAAATTTGGCAGTTGATAACGGTTTGACGATTTTTAATAAATCTGCAAGCGAAAAACCTACCCACGGTACCACCATCGACCAGGCTTCCACACAGCGAAACCGATAAATTCTTTCTTGCAAGGTCTGCTGCCGTAAAATAGTTTCTAGGTGATACGCCCCTGGCTTTTCCACTTCACCGCTGATTTCCACCGACCAAGGGTCAGTGCGTAAGGTTTGCGCTAATTGGGTTGAGCCTTCTTTATCAAAAGCAAACTCATAATAATTAGTATAATTTTTAACCAACTCAGCAGAAGTTGGCGTTAAAGAGGCATTAGAAAATTTGCTTTTCGCTACAGTTGCCCCTTTCGATTTGGCACTCTCGGCTTTAGTGTATGGACTGACCATTCCTGCCACAGTCATTGCCAGCATCGTTTTAATAATTTTGCGCCGTTCTTTGAAAATCAGCGGATCCGTAATTTCACTGCTCGGAATTTTAGGAATCTGGTTGTGCGTTTTAATAATCATGGCAAAAACTCCTTAAATACTTAATGGCACGTTATTTTTTTTTGCCTTTCGGAATCCAGCTTAATAGTTTTATTAATTGCCGCTCGGTAATAAAAGCCAGTGAAAATAATTGAATAAAATTTTCTGCTTCAATTAAATCCAAGCCAATATTTTCAGGGATTAATTCTTTTTTTGTCCCAAACAGCCTATCCCAAATTGACAATACAATTGCATAATTGCTGTCGTGTTCACTGCGTAAAGTCGAATGATGAGCGCGGTGTAATGAGGGGGTAATGATAAATTGAGACAGCTTTTCTTCGTTGGGTACACGAATATTGGCATGATGAAAAAAGATAAAAAATAATTCAATAATTTCAATCGATAGGACTAAATAAGCATTTACGCCAATCACAATCACGAAAATACATTTATAAACTATTTCCAACATTAAATCGAAAACATGAAAGCGAAATCCAGTAGAGACATTAAAACTTTTATCGCTGTGATGAATTTTATGAAATCGCCATAGCCATTCAAATTTATGACTGGCAAAATGCCAAACATAAATGGCAAAATCAAAAAAAATAAAGGCTAATAGCCATTTAATGGGGCCATTTTCTAACCCTGCTAATAAACCGTATGACGAAAACTGTTGCGCGACTAAAAATAAGGAAGAGGCTTTTAATACAGTTAAAATTAAATTATTAACTAAAAAAGCCTCCGTATTAGTTACAAAAGACTCTTTATTAATCTTATTAGGAAATTGTCGATAAGGTTTAGATTTTTCAAGCACTAATAATAAAATAAAGGCAAGCATTGCTAAACCGAATAACACTTCATTAAACAGCAGACCTGCATTATTGGTATTGTCTATGGCATTCATTATATTACCCTTTTTTACAGCTCTGGCGTGAACAAACTACTATCGGTTTGGCATAGCGTTTAATAATTCAGTCAGTGATTTAATTTCATTGTTGGCATTAACTTGATTGGTTATATCATATTGTACGCCCAAGTAATAAAGCACCCGTTTTTTTCTATCAAATAAGGGGACTATTTTTAAATGATTGTAAAATAATGAACCATCTTTTTTATAATTACGCAAAGTCACTTCAATGGTTTCATTATTTTTCATCGCTTGCACAATTTGATAACGCCCTTCTTGTTCTCGGTCATCACCTTGTAAAAAGCGGCAATTATGACCAATAATTTCTGCTTGGCTATAGCCTGTTAAATGTTCAAACGCTTTATTGGCATAAATAATCGGTGCGTCTTCTAAATCAGGGTCAGCTAATGTTACACCATTCACACATTCATCTAAAATAGCCGCCAAAACTTGCGGAATAAGACCGCCATCTTTTTCAACAATAAATTGCATAATAAACTCCACTGGATATAAGGTACAAATTTACGCCTAATTCAATTCAGCGATAATTAAATTTTTAATATTTTCAACTGTATTTTCTGCCCCATCTTCAATTGCAGAACGAATTAGCTTTGCAAAGGGACGCATAAAAATATCCAGTTCTAATAATTCAAAGCGAAAAGTAAGGCGGGTAGGTTGTTGCTCGTAACTTTCTAATACATAGCTGTGTCTGTAAGGATCAACCAGACCTTGTAGAATGAGTTTTAGATGCGGCTGATAATCTGTGATGGCAAAAATAGACACGACTTTTGCACCATTGTCTTTACGAATTTGTTTTGCTTTGGCACCGATAAAAATTTCTCTGCCATCTAAAGGCTCAAACTCGACAACTTCGACAGCCCATTTTGGATAGTTATCAAAAAAATTCTTACCAACATAGTGGAAAACTTCATGCGGTGGTTTGTCAATATCGACACTGGCTTCGCCAACGACTGGCTTGGATGAATCAAATGGAAACTTGATTTGCATGACACTCCCTCCTGACTGAGTAAATTACTCGGTTTTTATTATACTGGAATAAATAAGATAAAGCGATTAGGCTCAGAATGTGTTAATGACTATCGGGGAGATTGATGCAGATTTGTAGGATGTTTTCATTTGATTTTCCGTCAAAAAACACAATCTAACAATGGCAACCGTTATTTTTTAGACATCCGCTTAATCCAATATTCAGGTTTGCGATGACTGTGGGCAATGGCTAAAATCCACAAACTACTTGACGCACAATGTAGGCGATATACTCTATGGCATCGCTGAGTTCGGCAAGTGCTTGTTCAAGAATAACTTTTTTCATAACGCAAAGCGTTGGGTTAATTTTTGCATGGCTTCTGTGTAGTCTAATCCTACCGCAGTGCCTGAATCAACCGCTTGCATTCTATCGTTGATTTTCTGTTTCCCAAGCTAAGTCAATTTGATGGGTGTCTTGCGAGCGATTGTCTAAAAATAGTAAAAACCTAACAATTTCTAAACGTTCACGTTTGGGAAGTCTGATTAACTCAGTGGTTAGCGTTTCGAGAGTGGCTTGCATGGTTTATTTCCTATGATGGGATGTTGGAAATAATTTTAAGGTTATTTACGCATTTTTCTCTAACAGTGCGTTGATTTTAAATAAGAATTTTGGCAAAGTGCCTTGAACGTTGATGAGGATTTGCAGGATGTTTTCTCTGATGGCTATTTTACAGCTTTTTTATTTTGGCAATTTAACCGCCACACCATAACCGGATTGCTCGATTTGACCAGTTAAGTTAAAAAATTCAACACGCCCCTCTTCCCAATAAATCCAAGCTTCTTTTGCACCAGCAGCTAAATACAATTTCACTTTATTGTGCATTTCTTCTTTAGAATTTGAAGGCGATACGACCTCTATACAAATTTCTGGCGCAGTTGAATAAGGTGTGTTAAAACCATATTGTTTAATAAACTTTTTGGAACACCACACGACATCAGCCACTTTTACGCCTTCGGTTGTTGCAATAGAGCATTCAGAAAATGTTTTACCTTTTTTCAACTTACGTCTTAATAAATTGGCTAATTCAATTTGGGTGTAATTGTGCAGATTTGAGGCGGGTGACATTTCTATTTTTCCATAGCGGTTTAATTCAATTTTAAACGGTAAGTCTTGTAAATACGGGCTGGCAATTACTTCTGACCATTGCATACTATTCTCCTATGATGGTTTTGATTTAACGTGCTAATTTTTTAAAATCTCATTTTGTTTGATGCGTTTTTGAGAGGTTTTTTGGCAAAGTGTCGGGAACGTTGATGAGGATTTGCATGATGTTTTCTCTTAGTGGTTATCCTATCCGTTTATAACTACTCACGCTGCTAGTATCTTATCGAACGAATGCTTTATCAATAATCGTTTTTACAAATTCAGGCAATGTTTGATTATTCAAAATAGCTTGTTTTTTCAAAGCCTCATATTTTTCCACCTCTTCACCCTGCCAAATTAAATCTATTCGTCTAATTTGCAGCATAGCGATATGGTTGTAATTTTCAGGAAATGCCCAGTAACAACTTAAACAAATTTGTCTATCTTTCTGTTGCCAATTTTCGCAATGTTCACAACTCCACGATTTTGCCCGATTTGCAGAACTGGATAACAGCATAAAACTTTCTACATCGGTTTCATTATCGCCGTCTATTTCAAACGGCACACGATGATCTATTTGTAAATCACGTTCATTGATAGTTTCTTGATAAATAAAGCATTTACAACCGTATTTAGCAATTAACTGTTCTTTAATGGCTTTGGAAAAACCGGTGCGACCGGAAAGTTTTGTAAAACGCGATTGTTCAGGATTGCCGAATTTGTAGGCGGCAATTTTTCTGCCATCGGCTGCTGTTACCCGATAAGTTTCGATAGGAATGCCACATTCTTTAACATCTCTCACCGCTCTATATGGTACTCCCCAATGTCAAGACCAAAAATCCCAAAAAATAAGAGAGAAAAGTTTAAAAAATTCTCCCATCTTAGACTAACTTCCAGCAC
>JAIFMS010000065.1 GCA_020048335.1 Methylococcaceae bacterium
TTTTTCACTTTGGGTTAAACGCGGAAATCCCAACACTTCGAGTTTTGAAATAGTCGAAACGGTGTTTTTTGTATTCAGCACCAGTGGTTTCAGATAAACATATTCGGTTTGACACGAATAAATCAGAATATTGCTGTCTAACAAAATCATGTTAATAATCCAATGGGCGTTCTTGTCGTTCTGTTTTTTGCCAAGTTAGCGCGTCACCAAAAGAGGTTTTTTCTTGGCTGAATGATTTTACAAATTCGATGGCGTTATTTATTTCATCTTGTTTTGTGCTGGCTGCTTTTGTTTTTTGCAGAATGAATTGGCAATGAATGTTTAATTGTTCGGCTAATTGTTGAATTAGTTTTAAAGTCTGTTCGTTATCGCTTTCTAAGACTAATTGTGACATGATTTTTTCCAAAAGGTTGATTGATAACAGTGTGTTTTTATTGTGAGCAATAAGTTATTTTTGCAGGATGGCTAGAAAATGCAGTGAAAACTCTATGTGCGGTTGTTGTGTGACCTTTCAAATTAAAAACTGACTTTTTAGGTTTAAATAAACTGCTGACTCGTAAAGCTTTTTATCGGCTGTAATCAAACAGGCATCGGCATGAAATGCAGTAGCAAGATGTAACGCATCTAAGCTGCGCAAACTGGTATCGCGTTGCAATAACCAAGTTTCAGCGCGTTTAAATTCCTGCTCAGACACAGGCAAAATGCGATACAAGCCGACTGTGATATGCTGATAAAAAAGTTCGTGAATTATTAACGCCTGTTCTTGGCTCAATTCTAATGTGCGACACCAACGGCTTAATGCAGAAGCTATTTCGACCAATGTTAAATGATTTATCAAAATGGGTGGCGTTACTGAGCTGATAAACGCTTGCACTTTAGGCGTTAAATCTTCTTGCCGATAGTAAGGCAACAGTGCGCTGGTATCGAAATAATAGTGGGCATTAGTAACGTTCATCATCGCGCATGGCTGTTAGCATATTGATTGAAGCGGATTTATTCGGCGGAATTTTGGCACGAAATTCGGTTAAATCAGGAAATTTTGCTAAGGTTTGAGGTTGCTCTGCGGTGAGCAGCAGTTTTAAAGCTTTTTCTAATACGGTTTTGGCATCTAAGCCGGTTTTGTAGATAGCTTGGTTGAGAAGATCATCATTGATAGCAACGAGCATGACAGTTCCTGTTGTTTTTAAAAGGTTAGAGCGTAATTCAATGGGTTATTTTGCAGGATGGCTAGAACGGAAGTGAAAATCATTATGTGCGGTTGTTGTGTGGCATGATGGGTTTCGTTGCCATTCTACTCATAATGTGTCCACATCATAATAACTTTTATTGCTTTCTCCGGTTCTAAAACCTGATAGACAAGCCGATGCTGTTTATTAATGCGTCTGGAAATTGCGCCTTTTAAATCACCTTTTAAAAACTCAAATTCAGGTGGATAAACATAAGGGTCTTTGGAAATTAAATCAAGCAACTCTTTTACCTTGTCTTTCAGATTTGATGCTTTTATCAATTGTGCGTCTTTTTTAGCGCGGTTTGTGTAGTAAAGTTGATACATTACCAATCCAATTGTGTTGAGCATTCATTGAGAGGTGTATTTAAGCCGTTAATAATGGCGTTTTTAACTTCGGGATTTTTCGATAAATAGTCGCTATCTGTTTCAGTGTCGATTTTTTGTTGAATGAATAAAATAAAATCAAGGACTTCTTTTTGGGAGATTAACGGCAGTTTGTTTATTTCCTGATTAATTTTTTCTTGTAATGCGGTCATTTTTTATTCCTTTTTCAATTAGTTATTTTTGCAGGATGGCTAGAACGGAAGTGAAAAACATTACTTACGCATTTTTCTTTAATAGCTCATTAATTTCTTTCAATTGGCTAATCTGCTCATTTAACAACTCAACTTCTTTTTTTTTTGCCTCAAGTTCAAGTTTTGTTTTTTCTAATTCCTGAGTAAGCTCTATGGCAGAATTAATATAAACATGCTGAGAATATTGAAGACATTGGTCGTGAAACGAAGCTTTAAATATATTTTCAGTATCAAAGTTAAGTAAATCCGTCATTTCTATTCCTAACACCCCAATTATTTTATCCAATTTAGGATTTTGCAATTGAGTTTCACCCCGTTCAATTTTGGCATAACCTGTTTCTGACATATTTAACTTTTCCGCCATTTCTTTCTGTGATAATCCTTTCAATGTACGCATTAAACTGATTTTTTTGCCAAGTTGCATAATCTGCTCTTTTTGGGTAGGTAACTGTAATAAAGTGGGTAGGGCATTCAGGTGAGAATTGAGCTAAAGTATAGCCATGTATGGTGCTTAACTCAATAATTCTAAGGGGCTTCAATTTATGTATACACAATTAAAAAATGGATTTTCAGGGGTTAATTTACAAGATAAGCATTTCATTTTTCATCGTGTGAATGGCAACCCCTTTCTGGTTACAAACGATTTGTTTCAGCGTCTATTATCAGACACAGTTCAGGAACAAGACCAGTTGATGCTTCAGGATGCTGGCTATTTGAACACCACAACGCCACCAATCGCTATTTATCAAGACCGAATTAATACGCATATTGAAAACTATTCAGGCCCTTTTGTTTTGGATTTAACCATCTCAGAAGGCTGTAATTTAGGTTGTCACATGTGTATTCACGCATTCTCCGTTATTGATGGTACACCGCGCAGCTCGAAAAAAGTGATGACGTTTGAGACCGCGCAAAAGTGGATTGATTATTACATAGATGTTTGGGCGCAGAAGGTTAATTTGCCATATCTTAGTTTTCATTTTGGTGCGGCAGAGCCTTTTCTCAATAAAAAAGCGTTATTGCAATGTCTTGACTATATAGAACAAAAGCTTACGCCACTTGATAAAGAAATTTTAATCAACTCAAATTTAACTTTGCTTGATGATGAAATTTTACAAAGTCTTGCAAAACATAAAGTTAGAGTTTCAGTTGGGCTTGATGGTTTAGAAAAAGACAATGACTTAATTCGTATTGATAGCAAACAGCGTGGGACTTTTGCAATTATTGTCAAGAATATTTCTCGGTTATTAGATGCTGGCGTAGCAGTTGGCGTTAATTTAACCTTAACTGACCGAAATATTAAAACCGTTGAGCCAGGCGAATTTTTACGCGAAATGAAGAAACTAGGGCTTGATGCTGTTTTGGTAGACATTGATTTTGTTTTAGGCGTTAAGTTTGATTGGCAAACGATTGTTGCAAAATTAATGCAGTTTTATGTTGAAGCTGAATCTATTGGTATTGAGTTAAGAGGAAATTGGCTTGCGCCTTTTTATAACTTAACCAGTGAAGACGAATTAGAGCCGAGATCATTTTGTGCTTCTTTACGCGGTAAAAATATTGTCGTAACACCGAGCGGTAATCTTTCTTATTGTACTTACAGTTCTGACGTAGTTTCTACACCTCAAAGTCCTGATGTTGATAATGCCATGCTTGGTTTTGTGGATGATATGAAACAGTACATGAAAAACTATTATTTAACACCGAGTGGCGAATATTGTGGAAGCTGTGATTTGTTAGGATTCTGTGGTGGTGGCTGTCGAATTACCCACGAACAAAATGGAGCGACTGAATTAATGTGCCAAATTTATAGAGGCGCGACAGAAGCATTGATAAAACATAATTATCAAGAAGAGATTTTTGATTAGCTTTAAAAAAAAACAATAGGTTATAGCCGTCGCCTAATGTTTTTATCTATTTGTTGACGGTTTTTTCAGGAGATAATCATGTTAAAAAAATAAAACTTCATAAACGTACTGATATGTGTGGCGGTCGTTCTACTTGCTGTCATTAATCAATTGCATTAGGTATAACCGTCACCTAATGTTTTTCTTTTATTTGACGGTCTTTTCGGACGATAATCATGTTAAAAAAAGTGAAACTTCATAAACGTACTGATATGTGTGGCGGTCGTCAGACTTGCTGTCATTAGTCAATAGAAGGGTGAGAAAATATGTCTTGGGCAAGTGTAATTGGAACTGTTACTTCACCAAGTAACGGTAAAAAATATGATGTTAAGTGGAATTCTTCTGATGGAGATGCTTATGTTTCCTATGCAGGCTGGGCGTTTATTGGAAACGCATCATCAGCAAATGAGGCTCTTTCAATGGCTGTAAGCTGGTTAGCATCTAACTCATAATTGACCTTGTTTTTGTGCTTTCTAGTAACCGCCTCTTGGCAAAACCAAAGGCGGTTTTTTATTGTCTGTAAAATAATTTTTCATACTGTAACTGACTTTCCACCTGCTTTAAAATTCTATCCACAATCACCTGCGGAATCACATCAGGAATATTCAACATAATTTGCATAATTTCTCTCCCATTCTTTGAATAATCCACATTATCACGCACAAACCCAAAGTTACGCTAGTAAAACGCTTCGTTGCCTTCAATGATGCCTATTTAACGGCTCAACTCAACAAAAGCTAGACCAGCCACGACCCGCGTGATTATCAAACAAATCATGTTATAATTTTTTCCAAGCCACCCACCGCGCGATTTATTCATCGGGCGAAATAAACTCAACAAATAGCTTAGGAATTACTCATAATGAAAAGCGTCATCATCACAGGCATTACAGGTCAAGACGGGGCATATCTCGCGCAATTGCTTTTAGAAAAAGGCTGCACCGTTTATGGCACTTATCGGCGCACCAGCTCGGTAAATTTTTGGCGAATTGAAGAATTAGGCATTCAAAATCATCCCAATTTACACTTAGTCGAATACGATTTAACCGATTTAAGTAGCAGTATTCGCTTGCTGGAAACCACAGAAGCGGTGGAAGTGTACAACCTCGCGGCGCAAAGTTTTGTCGGTGTGTCGTTTGACCAGCCCTTAGCCACTGCTGCAATTACGGGCTTAGGGCCAGTACACTTATTAGAGGCGATTCGCATTGTGAATCCGAAAATTCGCTTTTATCAAGCCTCAACCTCGGAAATGTTTGGCAAAGTGCAGGAAATTCCGCAACGCGAATCCACCCCGTTTTATCCGCGCAGTCCTTATGGCGTGGCAAAGTTGTACGCGCATTGGATGACGATTAATTACCGCGAGTCCTACGATATTTTTGCCACGAGCGGAATTTTGTTTAATCACGAATCACCCTTGCGTGGACAAGAGTTTGTCACGCGCAAAATTACCGATACCATTGCTAAAATCACCTTGGGCAAAAAAGACCTGTTGGAATTGGGCAATATGGATGCCAAACGCGATTGGGGTTTTGCCAAAGATTATGTCGAAGGGATGTATTTAATGGTGCAAGCCGACAAACCAGATACTTATGTGTTGGCAACTAACCGCACAGAAACCGTGCGTGATTTTGTTACCATGTCGTGTCAAGCCGTTGGTATCAGCTTAGATTGGCAAGGACAAGCCGAGCAGGAAGTGGGCATTAATAGCGCGACGGGTAAAACCATTGTAAAAGTCAATCCCAAATTTTATCGCCCTGCGGAAGTGGAATTATTAATTGGCAATCCTGAAAAAGCCAAGCAAGAATTAGGCTGGCAGCCAACCACCACGTTAGAGCAACTTTGTCAGATGATGGTTGAGGCAGATTTGCGCCGCAATCAACAAGGCTTTTCATTTTAAAAGGTTGCTATGTGAAAACAATTTTAATTACAGGCAGTCGCGGTTTTACTGGACGCTATTTACGGCTGCAATTTCAACAAGCCGATTATCGGGTGGTGGGGATGGTGACAGACAATCCACTTGCCGATGGGGTGTGTTGCGATTTGACCGATAAGACCGCGGTTTTAGAGGTTTTAAAAAAAATAAAACCTGATGGCATTATTCATCTGGCGGCGATGTCGTTTGTAGCACATGGGGATGACAGTGCTTTTTATCACCTTAATACTGTCGCAACACTCAATTTACTGGAAGCAGTGGTTGAAGCGGGTTTGCAACCTGAAAAAATCATCATTGCCAGCAGTGCCAATGTTTATGGCAATACCGCGTCAGAAAAAATCAGCGAAGACTGTCCTGTTAATCCCGCTAATCACTATGCTGCCAGTAAAGTGGCAATGGAATGTTTGGTGAAAAACTGGTTTGATAAGTTGCCGATTGTGATAACGCGCCCTTTTAATTACACAGGGATTGGACAAAGAAAACAGTTTTTAGTGCCGAAAATTGTCAGTCATTTTTGTCAAAAAAAACTGGTTATTGAATTAGGTAACTTAGATGTAGCGCGGGATTTTTCTGATGTCCATGATATTGCACAATCCTATTTAAACTTGTTTGAATCACCTGTTAATGGCGAAATTGTCAATTTGTGTTCAGGGCAAGTCACCTCATTAGCGCAAATTATCCGCATGATGAATGAACTGGCAGGTTATGAAATCGAGGTACGCGTGAATCCTGATTTTGTCCGGGCTAACGAAATAAAAACTTTGGGCGGTGATAACAGTAAATTGCACCGCTTAACAGGTTTTGTGCCAACGATTCCTTTAACAGAGACCTTGCAAGCCATGTATGTAGCAGGACAAACAACCTATCAGGGGGCTTGATGCACGTTATTTTAAATGTGGAAAGTTTAATTAAACCCAGCGGCGGCATTGGTCGTTATACACAGCAGCTATTAGATGGCTTGTTAAAAAGCGATAAAGTGGAAAAAGTCTCCTGTTTTGCTGGATTTAACTGGGTTGATGCCGCAACGGTCGCTACGCCGACTGCTTCCGTCACGCCAGATACAACGCCTTCACCCGCAACGACTGTTCAGCGTGGCAAACTGCGGCAATTATTGGCTTCGATTCCGTTTTTAAAACGCGCGGTATTGCGCTCGTTACCGTTAGCTTATCGCGGTTATGTGGCCTATCGAGCGGCGTGTTTTCGCTATCAAACCAAAACGATGTCCGACGCGCTGTATCACGAACCGAATTATATTTTAAAACCGTTTGCTGGGGCGGCTATCAGCACCGTGCATGATTTATCCCATATTCATTACCCACAATATCACCCAAAAGAACGGGTGGCGTTTTTGGAAAAGAATTTGCGACTCACTTTAGATAACGCCGCGCATATTTTGACCGATTCAGAATTTGTGCGTAACGAATTGATTACCTTAATGAATGTGCCGCCTGAGCGGGTGACAGCGGTGTTGCTTGGGGTTGACGCGGAATTTCATCCACGGACACAGGCGCAAGTTGCCGAGGTGTTAGCTGAACATCAGCTCCATTACGGACAATATTTATTATCGGTAGCGACCTTAGAACCCCGCAAAAATATCGCCCAGCTATTGGATGCGTATCTGTTATTAGACGAGTCGATTCGCCGTGCTTATCCGTTAGTGCTAGTCGGGGGCGATGGTTGGAGAAATGATGAATTAAAACAACGCATTACGGATTTAGTGGCGAAAGGTGAAGTCAAGCACTTGGGCTATATTGCTGATGAACAATTGCCATTGTTATTTGCCGCCGCGCGAGGATTTGTGTTTGTGCCGTTTTATGAAGGCTTTGGCTTACCGCCCTTAGAAGCGATGGCAAGCGGTGTACCGGTGTTAGCCTCTAACGTGTCGTCGATTCCTGAAGTGGTGGGCGATACGGGCATTTTGGTTGACCCGAATGCGCTAACACAAATGACACAAGGCATGGTGCAATTATTAACCGATGAAAATTGGCGCACCTCTGCGATTGAACGCGGATTAGCCCGTGCAAAAACCTTTACTTGGCAACGCTGTGTGCAGCAAACGTTAGCTATTTATCAACGTGTAATGAGTTCAAAATGACTGTAGAAGCGAAAAAAATTTCCGTCGCCCAATTAATGGCAAGCAGCGGCGTACAATTTGGCACTAGCGGGGTGCGCGGCAAAGTTGTGGATATGCGTGATGAGGTGTGTTGGGTTTACACCAGCGCGTTTTTACAACATTTAGCCTTGGAACCTAATACGATGGTAGGGATTGCAGGCGATTTACGCGCCAGCACAGAGCGGATTATGCAAGCGGTGGCGGCGGCGGTAACGGATGCCGGATTAACGCCTGTTAATTTTGGACGCATTCCTTCGCCTGCTATCGCTTTGTACGGGTTACATCAGCACATCCCCACTATTATGGTAACAGGCAGTCATATTCCCGAAGACCGTAACGGCATTAAGTTTAACAAAGTGGATGGGGAAATTTTAAAAGCTGATGAGTTGCAAATTACCGCGCAAGTAGTTGAAATTCCAGCAGGACGCTTTTCAGAGAATGGCGATTTTATGAATCCCGTTGTGTTGCCAGCCTACGATGATGCGGCAAAAGCGCATTATATTCAACGCTTTAGCGATTTTTTTCCCGCACAGTGTTTACAAGGCAAAGCCATCGGTTTATACGAACATTCTTCGGTAGCACGCGATTGTTTAAAAACGATTCTGCAACAACTCGGTGCCACTGTGACTTCGCTTGCGCCTTCAGACACTTTTGTCGCGGTGGATACCGAAGCGATTAGAAGTGAGGATATTGTCCTCGCGAAACAGTGGGCGCAGCAGTATCGCTTTGATTGTATTATTTCCACCGACGGCGATGGCGACCGTCCATTAATCAGCGATGAAAACGGTGTGTGGCTACGCGGTGATATTGCCGGCATTTTGTGTGCGCAGTATTTTAATGCAGATGTGGTGGTCACGCCGGTCAGCAGCAATTCTGCCGTTGATGTATGTGGCAATTTTCAACAAGTGATAAGAACACGCATCGGCTCACCGTATGTGATTGAAGCGATGAATCAAGCCATGACCGGCGACAATAGCGTCATCGGCTACGAAGCCAACGGCGGTTTTTTAACTGCAACGCCACTCACGCAACAGGGAAAAACGCTTTCGCCCTTAGCCACGCGGGATGCGGTCATTGTGCCGTTAGCCATCTTACTGTTAGCGGCTAGTCAACAAAAAACCATTGCGCAACTTTTGCAAACTTTGCCACCGCGCTATACCGCAAGTGACCGTTTGAAAGCGTTTCCCACGGCATTAAGTCAAGCGATTTTAGGGAAAATGCAGCAAGCCGATATGCAAGAAAATTTACGCCAAGTAGCTGATTTATTTGTAAATATTGCCGGACAGCCGCTGGCGATTGATACTACTGATGGAGTCAGAATTCGTTTTGTGAATGGTGCGATTGTTCATTTACGCGCCTCCGGTAATGCCCCTGAATTACGCTGTTACACCGAAGCCGATAGCGAACAAGCGGCGCAAACTTTAAATGCCGCTTGTATGGCGTTAATGCGCACTTGGCAGGATTAAAGTCGCTAAATAAATCACCGTCACTGCGCTAATACCTTGAGGGAAAATCCATGAAACAAGTTGCTTCATTACAATATGGCGTAATTTTTAAAAAAGCCTTTTCGCAGCCGGATATATTCTCCGCCTTTGTCAAAGCCGTATTAGGGATTGAATTTAGCTGCGATAAAGTCGAAACGGAAAAGTCCTTTAAACCGACCATCGATTATGTGGATTCACGTTTTGATTTATTTGCGCAGGATGAAAAAAACCGTGTCATTGTCGATATTCAACACGCACAGAGTGAAAGCCATTACGACCGCTTTTTATATTATCATTGCGCGGCATTGTTGGAGCAAATTCCCAAAGGAGAAAGGAGTTATCGTCCGAAATTAAAAGTATTTACCATTGTGGTTTTAACCTCGAATGACAGACACGGCAAAGATGTTTTAACCATTGATTTTGACCCTAAAGATTTACACGGTAACGGCATTAATGAAATTCCCCATAAAGTGATTTTTTTATGTCCAAAATATGTGAATGAAAATACGCCGAAAGCTTATAAAGAATGGTTGGATGCTATTAAAGATACGTTGGATGAAAAGGTTGAGGAAAGTAATTATCACGATGCAATGATTCAAAAAATTTTTACAGCGATTGAAAAGGATGGGATTAGTCCGACTGAACGTTATGCTATGTTTGAGGAATATGACCGGCGTGAGATTATGGCGACAGAACTAAAAAAAGAAATATTAAAAGAAAAGAAACTTATGGCTAAAAATTTGATAGCTGCAAATGTCGCAATGGAAATCATTGTACAAACAACGGGGTTGACAGTTGCGGAAATTGAAAATTTGCCTAATGAGGATTTGGATGATGAATAAGTTGGTCAGTATTGTGATTTAATTTTAAACTAAAAACCTGCTGAATTTTTTGATTGGGTAGGTTTTTAAGGAATCTTTCAAAATAAATGAAATTGGTTTTTGATGAAAATAAAAACGCCATTAATATAGCAAAGCACGGTGTTTCTTTAGCGGATGCTGAAAAAATAGAATGGGGAACTTTATTAGCTATTGAGGATACACGTCATCATTATGGTGAAATACGAATCATTGGTTATGCGCTTATTGAAACACGGTTATATTGTGTTGTTTTTACCGATAGGAATAATGAAAGGCGGATTATTAGTTTGCGTAAAGCCAATAGCAGAGAGGTACGAAATTATGTTATTAACAGCTAAATCAGGGCGATTGATTGAATTACCAAATGATAAAGAGGATGAGTTAATTAATGCTGGGATTGCTTTAGATTCAGATACTTACGAATTATCAGAAGTGGAATTTTCGCAGTTAAAACCGTATAAAAATTTATCGGTCGTTCAAAAACGGATTCCAGTATTGTTGTCACAAGAAATTGTGGAGCGTTTTCAAGCAACGGGTTTGGATTGGCAAATGCGGATTGATAATGCGCTAAAAGAATGGTTGAGTGAACATGCTGTGTAATTGTTGTACGCAGAAATGTGTTAGCATTGTAATTTAACTTTAAACAAAAAACCTGCCGAATTTTTTGATTTGGTGGGTTTCTAAAAACAATGCCTGCTTTAATCAACTTATGTCAAAATTATGACGCATCCCATTTTTAGTTGGAACGAAGAAAAGAATGCCCTTTTAAAAGCCGAAAGGAATATAACGTTTGAAGCTATTTTAATGGCTTTACAAGAGGGAAATTTATTGGAAATAATTCCTAATCCAAGTCAAAATTATCCCGAACAAAAATGCTTAGTCGTCAATATTAATCACTATGCTTATCTTGTGCCGTATATAGAAAACGATGAAGGTATTTTTCTAAAAACGATTTATCCCAGCAGAAAATATAGCAAACTGTTACTTAAGGATTCAGAACATGAAAACTGATAATGAAATTTACACAGCCGATGAATTGAAAATTGTACAGCAGATAGAAAATGGGCATTATATTCCATTGCCAAAAGCTAAATTTGAATTAGAAAAAAAGCGTTTCCAAGTGATGGCAATGAATACGCTAAAAAGAAAATCTATTCCCATTGAGATTATTGAACAGGATATACCCAAAATAGAGGCTATGGCGTTTAATGAAGGTATGCCTTATCCGTTGTTTATCGCGTCTATTTTACATAAGCTGGCTATTGGCGAATTAAAATATGGCGAGTCATTTAAATAATTGTTGTGCCGAATAAGTTGGTCAGTATTGTGATTTAACTTTAAACAAAAAACCTGCTGGATTTTTTGAGTTGGTAGGTTTATCTTAACTTTTTGGCGGTATAAAAACTTAACAGCAATTAGAATTGCTAAAACCTTAAAAAACAACTTGGAGAAAAATAATGTCTCAATTAGATTTAAATAGTATTGTTGCAAATGGATTTGAATTTAACAAAGAATTTAATAATGATACTGATGTTGGATTGGCATTTGTGTCATTAAAAACTGCATTAAAAG
>JAIFMS010000066.1 GCA_020048335.1 Methylococcaceae bacterium
TTTTGATTTGTTGCATAATAAAAAGCGGATAGGAAAAGTGACCTTGTATTCAAGCAATCACGTTGTCATCAATAAAGTAAAATATAGTTTTTTGGGTATTATTATTAATGCCATTATTAAAACCATTGCCTTATGGATACTGTTTATTTGGGCATTTAAAAAATTTTTAACCACACAATTAGATATTTTCTGTCAAGCGATGGAAGATATAGATATTGACAATCAAAAAATCAGCTATTTAAAATTAGAAACCTTTGATACTTATGAACTTTCAAGAATCGAATACTTTTTTAATGCCTTATTAAAAAGATTAATTGAAGGGCGTGATAAGTTAAATGAGTTAAATAAAACGTTAGAACAACAAGTGTTTTCCCGAACACAAGATCTTTCTGATGAAAATCTACAATTGATTAAGGTTAACCAAGAAAAAAATGAGTTTTTAAGTATTGCAGCACATGACTTAAAAAATCCGTTATCGGCGATTAGTGGTTTGACAGGCTTAATGAAAAACTTGTTAAAAAAGGCAACTGAGCAAGAAAAATTAGTCAGTTATATTGATTATATTGAGATAAGTGGTACGCAAATGTTTGCGTTAATTAATAATTTATTGGATGTTGATAAAATTGAAACTGGCAATATTTCTGTTAATTGGGTGGAAACAGATATTCTTGACGTAGTTCAAAAGTTAATATCAATTCATCAGCCCCATGCGCAAACAAAAGAAATTCAAATTATTTTGCAAGCGGATAAATTACCCTATATCGCACTAACAGATAGTTTTTTATTATCACAAGTTTTAGATAATCTTATTTCTAATGCAATTAAATATTCGCCGATTAAGAAACAGGTTTTTGTTCGGTTATTAAAAGTTGACAACAAAATAAAAATTGAAATTCAAGATCAGGGTCAAGGCTTGACCTTTGAAGATAAAGAGAAATTATTTTTTAAATTCAATCGGTTAAGTAATAAACCAACCGCCAATGAACATTCAACAGGGCTGGGTTTATATATTGCTCAAAAATTGGCAATGATGTTAAAAACTAAAATAGAATGTGAAAGCTCTGTTGGGCAAGGCTCTGTTTTTAGTGTGGATATTTTTTAAAAGTCTAAAGCAGATTTGTTATGGACACACGCTTTATTAGACCTTAAAGAGCGCAGTCAAGGGACTGCATTTAGTGAGTGATTACTCTAAATATTTACGCTAAAGGCAAATCGGATTTCAAAGCATAGCTATCATGTAAAATAATGATGTTTTGAATATCGGTGGAAATAAGGTGTTGTCCTAACTGTTCTAGTTTATAACACACCGCATATTTTTTACTTTCTGCCTCATACTGTCGCTGCCAACGGTCAAATGCGTTTTGCTGAAAAGATTCCAAGCGAGGAAATCGAAAAGGTGGCAACGGCGAGTGGCAACGCCACGGTTTAGGTGTCAATCGCGCTCTAAAACACCCTTGGGCGCGGCATAAATATCCATACAATGGGTCGGCCTGCAAGTCATCAAACAAGACTGTTATTGGTTCGGTGGTCGGTGCGTGTTGATAGCCTGTCACAATAATGCGAAATCCTGCATAGGTTTGATAAATAACAAAATTTAATTGTGTATAACGTTGATAGCAGACGCGGATTTTCGTTAAGGTTTGTGCCTTTTTATCTGTTTTTTTGCCAAACCAGCCCAAAAAAATCTCTTTTAGTGTTTTGTCGGGTATATCCACATCGACAATCACCACCGCGTCCGTATTGAGTATTAACGCGCCATAGCGATTGCGGCTAATAACGGCAATTAACTGCTGTTCTTGGTTGTAAATTTCCTCTAGCAACTCTTCACGAATTTCCCCGTGTTGATTTTGATAATCGTATTCGGCAATGGATTGGCCTTGTGCTAATCGCGCAATCCAGTTCTGAATTTTAAGGTGAGCTTTTTTTTGCGCATCCTCTGTACTTATTTCAGAACCTGCCCAACAGCTTAAGTTATATTCGTTATTGCGTTGACTTTTAGCTAGCTGGGTTTCTTTGTACCAATACTTGGAAAACTTCATCTTTTTTCACTCAAATTAATGCTCAAAATGAGGAATACCATGCACTTGGTCTTTTTTTATTTCCACATACTCTAGCCCCATTAACGTCCCACCATCTTCGGCAAGCTCAAGCCAAATCACTTTAATTTTGCCCCGCAACTGTAATTGCTGAAAATCAAAAATAGTGACTGAACCTTCTGCAATGTGCAGTTGTTCGGCAAAATGCGCCAATAACCCTGTGACCGAAACATTGCGGGTGGTAAAAGTATGTTTTTTGCCCTCAAACACAATCATGCCAGGGGCTTGCAATTCTTTGCGATAATTTTTACGTTTATAAAGAACATTATCAATATCATGGGTAATGTGAGAAAACTCCAACGCCAAATGAATTTTTCCATCTTCCTTGTCAGCACGAATAATATCAGCCTCACCAATCAGACGCATTTCTGGTAGCCATAAATCAATTTTTGTGCTGTCTTTCAGTGCGTTAAACAGTTCTTCAAGCGTATGCAAGGAGTGATTATCGCTTATTTCAGCCAATAGCCCTGTCAACGATAAGTTTCGCACCGCGATTTCAATCTCTTCATCCGCAAGATAGATAAAGCCATGTGAGGTTAATTTTTTTCGATAATAACGATTACTTTCTGTCATAGTGAACTCGTTGAATAAAAGTAGAAAAGGCGGTTTAACTGGCTAAAGTCTAGTTAGCTTTTTTGCCAATAACAAGGCTTTGATTAATTTGTTGTTCATTTTTTTAAATTTGCACGTTTTTTTGATAAACTAATCAATCTTACAGATGACACCGAGGTTCACCGTGAAAGAAAAACAGCAACGTATTATTTCAATTTTTACCGCACTTCTTATAGGATTTACGATGTTTTCAATCGCTAATGCGACTACACCTCAAGAAAACAAAGCCGCAGGCGTGGCATTTTTAGCGCAAAATGCAAAAAAAGATAAAATTATAACCACTGCCAGTGGATTGCAATATACCGTTTTAGTCGCCGGAAAAGGCGCGTCTCCAAAAGCCGATGATAAAGTGACTGTGCATTACAAAGGTACAACCATTGAAGGCAAAGAGTTTGACAGCTCTTATAGTCATGGCGCACCTGTCACCTTTCCGCTCAATCGGGTGATTAAAGGGTGGACAGAGGGCGTACAACTGATGAAAGAAGGAGCAAAATATCGCTTTTTCATTCCTTCAGAATTGGGCTATGGTGAAAGTGGTGCAGGTCGTGCCATTCCACCGAATGCGGCTTTAATCTTTGAAGTTGAACTGATTAAAGTAAATTAAAAAACAGCTGTTTTAGTAACTCCAAAGCCCTGTGAAAACAGGGCTTTTTTATTTTAAAAACTTATGAAAATATACCCTTTATTTGCCACCACGCCCAAAGCGATGGAAATGATTTTAACCGATGAGTTAATAAGTCTTGGTGTAAAAAACCCAAAACCAACCGTTGCGGGGGTGGCGTTTGAAGGCGATTTAGCCACCGCCTATCGCGTGTGTTTGTGGTCACGCACGGCTAATCGGGTGTTATTGTCCTTAAGTCAATTTACCATCACCTCGCAACACGATTTATATACCCACGTTAAAGCGGTTAATTGGGCAGAGCATCTTGCTCCTGATGCCAGTTTTGCGGTGACTTTTACAGGGAAAAACTCGCAGATTATTAATAATACCCATTTTGGCGCGTTGAAGGTAAAAGATGCGATTGTTGACCAAATGCGAGAAAATTTTGGACAACGCCCGAACATTGATACCGAACGCCCTGCAATTCGAGTGAATGTGCATCTGCATGGTGAAAATGCGCAATTAAGTTTAGATTTATCGGGCGAAAGTTTGCATAAACGTGGGATTCGGGAAATCAGCATTGCCGCGCCAATGAAAGAAAATTTAGCTGCCGCACTATTATTACGCGCAGGCTGGGTAAAAATTGCCGCAGAAAATGGCGCGTTAATCGACCCGATGTGCGGCTCAGGAACGCTAGTTTTAGAAGCGGCAATGATAGCAAGCGATTACGCGCCCGGTTTGTTGCGGGATTATTATGGCTTTTTAGGCTGGAAACAACACGATGCTAGCCTTTGGGAAAGGTTATTAGAGGAAGCCACAGAACGCAAAGCCATCGGTTTAAAAAAATGCCCTGTCATCGTGGGATTTGACAAAAACCGCGTCACTATTAACAGCGCGTTATTACACGTTGAAAATGCAGGCTTGCAAGATAAAATTCATTTAGAGCGGCGTGATATTGCCGAAGCCAGTCCTGCGGCAAGTTGGGCAACGGGTTTAGTGGTGTGTAATCCGCCTTACGGTGAACGATTGGGTGAAAAAGAAGAAACGGCGTTGTTGTATGAAACTTTTGGCAACACCTTAAAAGCCAACTTTCAAGGTTGGCAAGCGGCGATTATTATCAGCGACCCTGAATTAGGTTTTCGCTTAGGAATCCGCTCGCACAAACCGATTACTTTTTTCAACGGCGCGTTAGAGTGTAAATTATTGCGTTTGCAGATTATAGAAAGCCAATTTTTTATCCCTAAAGCCCATACGCAAGACCAGCGATTGGCGCAAATTAATCAAATTCGACAAGAGCTTAACAGCACTGAAGCCGCGCCGATGTTTGCCAATCGGTTGCGCAAAAATTTAAAAAGCCTTAGCAAATGGGCAAAACAGCAAGGTGTGGATTGTTATCGGCTGTATGATGCGGATTTGCCCGAATATGCGGTAGCGATTGATGTGTATCAAGGGGAAAAACGTTGGGTTCACGTTCAAGAATATGAGCCGCCTAAAAGCGTTGATGCACATAAAGCCGTGCAACGATTAGCAGCGGTGTTAGCAGAAATTCCTGCGGTATTAAACATTCCGCGTGAGCAGATTTTCTTGAAAGTTCGGCGCAAACAAAAAAATACCGAGCAGTATCAAAAGCAAAATGACACGGCAAACTTTCATGTGGTGCAAGAAGGGGGCTGTCAATTGTGGGTTAATTTTGAAGATTATTTAGATACAGGCTTATTTTTAGACCACCGTCCCCTGCGTTTACTGATTCAGCAACAAGCCCCAGGAAAACGGTTTTTAAACCTGTTTGCCTATACGGGAACGGCAACGGTTCATGCGGCTATGGGTGGCGCGGCAGCCACGGTTAGCGTGGATATGTCCAACACTTATTTAGCCTGGGCAAAACGCAATTTATCCTTAAATCACATCACAGGCGACCATCAATTGCTGCAAGCCAATTGTGTGGAATGGCTCGCCCATCAAGCTGCACAAAAAATCATGCAGTTTGATTTAATTTTTCTTGACCCGCCTACCTTTTCTAATTCTAAGCGGATGGAGGCTGAATTTGATGTGCAGCGTGACCATATTGCCTTAATTAACCACGCCGCTGCATTACTTGCCCCCGCAGGTGTGTTATATTTTTCCACCAATTTTAGAAAATTTGACTTAGATACGGCGGCATTATCTGAATTGCACGTTGAAGATATTAGCGTAAAAACCATTCCTCACGATTTTGCCAGAGATTTAAAAACCCATTATTGTTGGAGAATTTCAAGATGAATCAAGCGGTTAAAATTGTGGTGAAGGGAAAAGTGCAGGGCGTGTGTTTTCGAGCGGCTGCACAAAAGCAAGCGGTAAAACTTGGGATAAAAGGCTGGGTCAAAAATGTACCGACTGGGGAAGTGGAAATCAAAGCGGTGGCGAAAAAAGCCGATTTAGAACAACTGATTGTTTGGTGCTATAAAGGGTCTGTTTTTGCGCGGGTGGATACTGTCGCTATCACACCGCTGCATCATGTTGAATCGTTTACTGATTTTGCTATTTTAAAAGATTAAATTCATGCTCAAACCTTCACTTCTTCAGTCTCACGACCATGCCCATTGTATGCGTGAGGCTATTGCTACGGCACACACGATTTGCCAAACAAAAAAAATTCGCCTCACCCCGATTCGGCTGCGGATTTTTGAACTGATTTGGTCAAATCATAAAGCGGTGGGTGCGTACGATTTATTGGAAATTTTGCAGCGTGAAGACCCCAAAGCTAAACCCGTTACCATTTATCGTGCCTTGGATTTTTTACTTGCCGCAGGATTGATTCACAAAGTTGCCTCATTAAATGCGTTTGTCGGCTGCTCTACCCCAGAAACTTCGCATCATTCGGTGTTGTTAATTTGTGATACTTGTCAAAACACCAACGAGGTCGAAGCGCAATCCATTTATGAAGCCATTTGTGAGATTGGCGAAAAAAATGCCTTTCAGCCGCAACAACCGACTTTTGAGCTGCATGGCTATTGTGCGGCGTGCTGCAAGAAAATGGAAACACGTTGATATAAAACTTGCGATATTCTCAAGCGCGAATTTACTCAATCACAGGTTTATCTGTTTTAGTAATCCGTTCTAATCGCTCTTGTAGCACTTTCCAATCAATGCGGGTGTTATACCCCATCACATCAATACGCGGCAAGCCACCGCCTTTGATAATATAATAACCGGTGCTGACAGCTTCTACCCCTGATAATTGACAGACACTTTTGTATAAATAACAGCCCAATCCAACTTTTTCATAATTAAAGTTATCAAACAACCCTAAAATCAAGCGGGATGCTGCATCCACCGCGCCGCCACCGCCAATGGTGGCAATATTATTCACCGCTTTTTGGCTGATTTGATGAACTGAATCATCATCCAAAGTGCCTAGCCAAGCATTAAAGGTAATCGGATGCCAATTTTCTAAATACAAATCCGTGACATACCCTGATAAACGTCCTTGCATTCCCCCAAAGGAAAATTTTTGGGTTAATTGCTCTAAATCCAAATTATTAATGGCAATATCACTGTAAAACTGGGTAAAGTCGGTCATAAACCCTGAAATGGCTAATTTGCGAATTTCCACATCGCCATCGAATAAATTAATTTTTAATCCCCCGTTTAAACTTAATTTACTGTCTGCAATATCAACACTTGGAATTTTTCCGCTGATATACCCTGACAGCGGGGTCAGATGTAAGGCTTGCGTCAGTTTTTCCAATGAAACAGCATGGATTTGTCCTGAAAAATGTACTTGCGGACTTTTATTGGCTATCGCTTGCCAATCAAACTGTTCAATATGAATTTCGCCTTCAAAAAAGGGAAACAGCAACGGTTTGGGTAAATGAATCTGTTTTTGTTTGAGGAGCAAAGGAAAATAATTGCGTCCCATAGGCAAGGAATAAACGGTTAAATCTTTCCATGCCACATAAGAGGGGGAGGCAAAGTTTTTTAAGTCGGCCCAATTGAGAGTAATCGCTCCCTTGCTCAAAGCAAAGCGTTGCTGTGCATCGTTAATATCTAATTGATTGGCAATGAAATAGCCGTTTTGTATTGCCGAATTTTTAAGGGCTATTTTGGCTTCTATTTCGCCTGCTAAACTCAGTCGTTCCAAGCTAGTTGCGGCAATAAACGGGGTTAAATAAACCTGTCCTGCTTGGGTTAAATCAGCAATATGAGCATAAACAATCCCTTGTGATACAGAAAATTTTGGGCGTTGTTGCACCGTGGCATAGCCATTAACCTGCGCGATGTGTGGATGAATAAAGCGCAAACTATCAACGTCAATGGTGCCTGTGACCGTATCCCAATAGCCGCGTGCGGTTAAACTAATTGGGGTAGATTTGTTTTCTACATAAAACGGCTCAACATATAAACTGCCACTGTTGAAAAAACTTTCACTG
The DNA here is from genome assembly GCA_020048335.1 of Methylococcaceae bacterium. Taxonomy (GTDB): domain Bacteria; phylum Pseudomonadota; class Gammaproteobacteria; order Methylococcales; family Methylomonadaceae; genus CAIQWF01. Next base: position 7,719 of record JAIFMS010000066.1, read on the forward strand.
CGCCACCGCCAACTGTTTTTTAACTGTGCTGCCATCAATTCGGTAGTAACTGCCAGTTTTTCTCCCGCTTTTGTGCCATCGGCAGTTTGCAAGGATAAATTATAAGTTTGCAGTTTTGCTTTTAGCCGCTTGACTATCAAGCCTTGTCCTTTGGCTTTCGCGTTAATGTCCACTGTCCCTGACCCTAGTTTAAGCTGTGGAAACAATAAATCATGCAGTACGGTTAATGCCATATTTTTGCCATTGACCGTTAAATGCCAATTTTCTTTTTCTGCCGTTCCTGTTAAATCAAATTGCCCTTGTAATAATTTCAGTTGCTTAATCTGAAATTCACTGTGTGCAGCACTAATCAGAAAAAAAAATTGCAACTGGGGGGATTGAAATTTTTGTGATTGCAAACGCGCTGTGCCTTGAGTACAAGAAATTTTTTGCTGTCCCCAGTTAAATTGACTGCACTGCACATCGACCAATTTCACATCATTAAAAGGTTTCGGGAGATTTAACGCGGTAATCACCAAGTGCAAGTGAGCGATTTTTTGAGCAGGGGTGCGCAAACTTATTTTTATCCCTTGCAAATGCCAGTCTTGTTTTTTTAGCTGTGCTATCTGCAACGAGACCACTTCAACCGCTTGCACAGGTGCAATAATAAGGAGCAACAGCAATCCAACAACAAGTTTAATCATGCGGTTTTAAAAACCTAAGAGTTGGTAAAAGTGGCAGCTGTACCGCTTGAAACTATGGGTAGCGCGTTGGGGCGGCTACACCTGCTTGGACAAAATATGTTTTGCGTAACCGATACGCATTACAAACAGCACTGGTTTCTGACGAAAAAAAGTAAATTTTATCAAGCAATTGCGTTAAAAAAGGTAAACAAGCCCGTTGTACCACCAGCTCACCGCCTGTTAAACCTAACACTTGCATTGCAGTCATGTTTTTAATGAAGACCTGCTTTGGCTTTTCTTGTCACCGCAATGGTTGCAGAAGGCGTACCCGGATAATTGGTAATCAGAAAATCAAAATATTCTTTGGCTTTGATTTTATTGTTAAGACTGACCTGTGTAATTCCCAATTTTAAAATGGCATCAGGTACTTTAGCACTACCCGGGTGATTGCGAACAACTTGATCAAACGCAATCAAGGCTCTATTTTTATCCCCTTTTTTAAGTAACGCTTCCCCAATCCAATATTGTGAATTGTCAGCAAACTCGCCTTGCGGATAGCTGGCAATAACCCCTTGAAACTCAGCGATGGCTTGGTCAATTTTGCCACTTCTAAACAGGGTGTACGCATTTTGATAGCGGGTTTTTTCATTCACTGTAACAGGGGCGGCAACCCCTGGGGTCGATTCAAACCCAACCCCTATTTTGGGTAAGACAGGCGGTGCTGCAAGATGCGCTCCTACCGCGCCTATCGTGGCATTAACCCCTGAGTTTAAATTCGACAATCGTTGTTCAACTTTGGCATTAATTGCATCTTGTTGTTGTTTTAAGGCGCGTAATACTTGCCCTTGTTCTTCGACTTTGTTCTTTAGTTGCGAGACATCATTTTGTAGTTTATTCATTCCTTCCACAGGCAAACCGGGTAAAGGCGACACAGGTGGCAAAATGGGAACAGGTAATAAAGCAGGTGCAGAAACAGAGGGTAAAGTAGGAATAGCTGCTCCCACAGCTTGTGCGGGTTCATACAAAGCACCTCGGTAAGTCGAGTTATCTAACACAGGGGGTAACGGTTGCTCGGCATAAACAGAGCTAGCACTCACCGATGCTGTCAACACAAGAAAGTAAGTTATTTTCATTTTTAAATCCTTCGATAAATTAATACGTTAATTGCGTTACGTTGCGGTTTTGTTGTTATCAGATGGTAAAAACATATCAGTGAAAACCTTTTTATGTTACTGAATTTATTTTTTGTTACTTAACCCACTGTTGTACGCACAAAAATCGCTTTTCTTAACAGTATAGTAAATATTTATCCTAAGGTAACGGAAAAGGTTGCTTTTTGCGGTGCTAAGTCGCATTTTTACCACAAAAATCCATACTAGCGTTTGCCTAAAAAAGAGTGGGCAGTTCAGTTTCCTTTTGTGGGGGAGCTAAAGGCGGGGAAGCCTTAGCGGGTTGTTTTTTAGGCGAGTGCGTTTTTTTATCGTGAGAAGGGACAACAGGTAATACTTGCAAGCGATTTTGTTCAACAGGCAAGGTTTTTTGTGCTTGCTGTTCTTGTTCGGCTTTTTTTCTTGCCGCCACTTTCTTCAACCAACGTTCGCGCGCGGCGGCTTTTTTTTCTGCCTCCGTTTGTATTTTCTCAACAGGTTCTACCGAGATAGTTTCGACTACTGGCTCTGTTACTGGCTCTGTCGTTTTGGGTTTTATTTCGGCAGCTTTAAGCGATTTTGCTAAGGCTTTTTTTTGTTTTGCAGCAAGACGTTCTGCCGCTTTTTTTTCACGCGCCAAGCGTCTTTTTTCAGCGCGGGTTAGTTTAGGCTTGGGAATATGGGTTAAATAGTTGGCGTGTTCAATTTGTAACACAACCGCTTGCTCATCAGACAGGGTTGCTTGCAAGGCTTGCGTTGGAACTGTTGTCGGTGGGTTAGATTGATTATTCATGCTTAACATGAAAATGCTTAATAGTAAAATATGCAGCAACGCGGCTAACGTAAAGGAAAAGCTAAATTTTGATGAGGGTTCTGCATTCATCTTTTTTACTGCTCTGCGGTACGAGTCAGCAGTCCTACATGAACAATACCTGCTTTTTTCAATTGCTCCATCACAGAAATCACCGCACCATAATGGGCATCACGGTCAGCTTTTACATAAAACTGGGTTTTGGGGTCGGTTTTATGCAGTCCTGCGACTTTAAAGAGTAATAAATCCAGCAACAACACGGTGGGCGGTTCGCCTTTTTCACTGAGTAAATACTGCCCATCTTTTTGAATGGAAATAATCACAGGAAAGCGTAGCTGCTCATCCAGCGGTTTTTGATCTAACGGTGTGCCATCTGCAATAGGTAGATTCACATCAACCGCGCGTTGTTGCAGCGGAGCGGTCATCATAAAAACCACTAACAAAACCAAAGTAACATCAACATAAGGGACAATGTTGATTTCGGCTAATAATTTTCTGCGGCGGATGGGTCTTTTGGAGTTCATTTACTGTGTGCCAAGCGTTGTAATAAAACGACAAATTCATCAATAAATAATTCATAGCGTTTTTCTAACCGGTCTAAGCGGGTGGAAAAACGATTGTAAGCAATTACAGCAGGAATGGCGGCAAACAGCCCCATTGCGGTAGCAACCAACGATTCGGCAATCCCTGGCGCAACTTGAAACAAAGTCGCTTGTTGCGCACTGACTAAAGAACGAAACGCATTCATCACCCCCCAAACAGTGCCAAACAATCCGACATAAGGGCTGGTTGAGGCAACGGTGGCTAAAAAAGGCAAGGATTCATCCAGCCTGTCTAATTCCCGCGCCATTTCAATACGCATCGCCCGTTGTGCATTTTCTACCAACACCGCAGGTTCAACATTGCCTTTTTGCCGCATTCTGGAAAATTCGTTATAGCCGCTTAAAAAAATTTTCTCCAACCCTTCAGGAGCAAACTCTTTAGCGGTTAATTTTTTATACAGTTCTGTTAATTCAATCCCTGACCAAAATTGGGCTTCAAACTCATCGACAATTGCCATTGATTGATTTAATTCACGGCGTTTAAAAAAAATGAAATTCCAAGTGATAAGTGAGGCAATAAATAATATCAGCAACACACATTGCACCACAAAGCTGGCATCCTTGATTAAATGGAAAAGAGATAAATCTATATTCATTTTTTTTAAGTTTAGTTAAGGGGTTAGGTTTTT
>JAIFMS010000179.1 GCA_020048335.1 Methylococcaceae bacterium
TAATGAATAGTTTTCTACCACACCGCTATTTTCCCCAGCAATTAATGCAGAACGCAGTGCAGTTAGTTTATCTACATCATCATTAGCTTGCGATAGTTTTAGAAGCGATTTCTTCGCTGTCTGTAATTGGTTTTCAAACTGTATTAACAGCTTACTAATCATTTCCTGTGGCAGTTCATCAGGAATATTAAGCGTAATTTGCATAACAATCTCCTTAATGTAAGACGGACAAACTTCATTCTGCTTGCGTTGCCGTGTTAATAATATCACCCATTATTTTCACCCGCCCTGCAATATCAGGATGTGGACAACGTTTAGGCATAACTTTTTTACTCTCTAAAACTAAAAAAATCGCTTCAAATTTTTGATTGGCAGGCAGTTTCGGCATCGTTTGCAAATTGCCAAAGTTATCAGTCGTTACAATCATTTTTTCAGCATACATATTTTTATCTCCTTCAAATCCTATTTTGCTAACTGGCTTAATTGAAAAAATGACATTATGCCAATTCCTCAGCATCCAATTCGGCTAATAAATTAGCTAATGAATAGTTTTCTACCACACCGCTATTTTCGCCAGCAATTAACGCAGAACGTAACACAGTTAGTTTATCTACATCATTATTATCTTGCGATAGTTTTAGAAGCGATTTTTTTGCAGTTTGTATTTGATTTTCAAACTGCATTAATAAATTATTGACAATTTCTTGCGGAATATCATCAGGAATATTCAACATAACTTGCATAATACTTCTCCTTTATTTTATAACATCTAAATCGGACAGAAAATTCTTTAAATCTACACCTGCACCAACTGCACCACCGCCAACCGACTGCCCTCATCCTCTTTGGCAAACAGCAACTGCAAACCTTCGGTTAAAATCAGCGATTCACCCAGCAGAACGGTTTTTTTCTCACTGACATTAAACAAACTTGGCAAGCGTTCATTCACCAACAGCCATTGTTTATCGTGAAAAATAAAATAGCCCAGCCGTTGTTTTTCATTCATCGTAACTCGTTCATTGGGAATCACTTTTCGGTCAATATGCCATTTAAACAACGATTGTCCGCTATACACCATCAAGCGATGATTATCAGGTTTATAATTGCCAGTCTGTGATTTGGAATATAAATTCAATAGCGGCAACTGCCCGATAAATTTTGTTCCACAAAACGGGCAGCACGGAGCTTGGCTATTATCAAACACATACCACTTTTGCTGACACGCACTATTCAAACAAGGTTGCAGTAAATCCACGGTTTTGATTAAAGCGTGTTCCCATTCATCTGCGGTGGGGCGCAATGGCGGTTGGTGCAATCCTGTGATAAACGCACGACTAAATAATTCTGCCAAATACGGGCCAGCGGCTTGATAAGGCAGGGCTTGCGTATCTTTCCAAGGGCGTTCAACTTCCTGCAATTGGCTACTGTCAATGCGATTAGACACATCAGTAGGATTTTCCACAAACAGCGCGTTCTGCCCCATTGCTAAATCTTCATCTTTTTGTGGGTCGTCAACATCGTGAACTTTATCGCCGCGCAACGGATGGCGTAAAAATAAATACATATAAATCAACACCGCTAAGGCGTGGCGGTCAGTATGAATGCTAGGCAAGTGCCGCTGCGGGTCGGTTTTGTGCAAATGGGCGGTTTTAACGACTTCAGGGGCAAAAAAATCAGGCGTACCTGCCACATCGGGGGGGAATTTTCCAGGTACAACTAAGCCATCAATATCCACAATACAGGCATGACCGCCTTCGGGGTCAACTAGCACATTTTTATACGATAAATCTGAATGTGCCAATCCTGCCGCGTGTAATCTACGCACCGCGCGGCTGACTAACAAACAAATTCGCAAATATTTTAACCAATCACCCCGTTCGCGCGGGTCTAAATATTTATAGCGATTTGAAGGTGAGGCAAACCATTTGCCTTCTTTTTCATGCCCTTTGATGTCGAGAAAATCATGGTTAATCGAGCCGTATTTGAAAAAAAAGTGCGTTTGATACACTGGTTCAACAATGCCTAACTGTCCGTCCTCATTTTCCACCACCTCAACCGGCCAGCGAAACAAGTCTTGCCAATAATCGCCTCCTTCTTGGTTAAAAATTCGCTCGCGATAGCGTCCTGTAATCAACTGCAAACGCTCTAAACATTGTGCGTCCTGTGGGTCGCGAAAAAATAACACCACATTTTTTTTATCAGGGGTAAAGTACATATCTTTCATTCCACCGCTGCCACAAACTTCATCAATATAGTCAATGGTACGGTCGTCTATGGTGCGGGCTTGGCGTATTTTGGGCATGATGTATCCTCAATGGGGAAAGCGGTTGGCAATGATTTAAGTAGAAACGCATAAGTTATCAAGTCGTTATATTTTTAAATCCACCCCAACCCTCCTTTACGAAAGGAGGGCGTTTCCCCCTTGTTTAAAAGAGGCTTAGGGGATTTAAAAATACCCAATAATTTTCTATTCATTACTCAAGTTTAGTCGGGAATGGTCAAACAAATATGGCATTATACATCGCCGATGTTAGCGCAAAGCGCGGCTGTTTCAGGTTGTTATCGGTCAATACGCTATACTATTTTCCTTTAAAACAGCTTAAATTTTTTGGAGTATCCATGATACGCATTGGACAAGGGTATGACGTGCATCGCTTTACTGACGGGACGGCGATTATTTTAGGCGGGGTGACTATCCCTTATGAACAGGGATTAGAAGCCCATTCGGATGGGGATGTGGTATTACACGCTTTAGCAGACGCATTATTGGGAGCTGCGGCGTTGGGTGATATTGGCAAACATTTTCCTGATACAGACCCCCATTTTAAAGGCGCGGACAGTCGGGTTTTGTTGCGCCATGTGTATAAAATTGTGCAAGCCAAGGGATATAAACTGGTCAATGCCGATTTAACGATTATTGCCCAAGCACCAAAAATGGCAGCGCATACGGCGGCGATGTGTGCCAATATTGCAGCCGATTTAGAGGTTGGCGTGGATTTTATTAATGTTAAAGCCACCACCACTGAAAAGCTAGGCTTTGAAGGGCGTAAAGAAGGGATTGCGGTTCAGGCGATTGTGTTAATTTCACAATCTACAAAAACTTAAAAACTATTTAAGCCATGTCTGAATTAACCTCTATCGTGCGTGCCGCGCTGCCTGTTACTACTGAGCAGATTTATATCGCTTATAGCGGGGGGATTGATTCTCAGGTATTGCTGCACGTTTGTACACAACTGGCTGAATTTAAAGAAAAAATAACCGCTGTGTATGTGCATCATGGTTTGCAAGCGATAGCCGAAAGTTGGGCGATTCATTGTCAACAGGAAGCTGAAAAACTAGGTGTCAATTTTCAACTTTTACGGGTGAATGCCCAACCACAGTTGGGTGAAAGTCCAGAAGCGGCGGCGCGAAATGCCCGTTATCAGGCGTTGCAACCGTTGCTGGATAAAAACGATGTGTTGTTAGTTGCGCAGCACCGTGAAGACCAACTGGAAACCGTGTTATTGCAATTGTTTCGCGGGGCAGGGGTGCAGGGTTTATCCGCGATGCCCAAGGCGATTGCTTTTGGTGCAGGGCAACTGCTTAGACCTTTTTTGGACATTGCAAAACAAACCATTCAAACTTATGCAGAAGCACAGCATCTCTGCTGGGTAACAGACCCCAGTAACGCCTGTGATGATTTTGACCGGAATTTTTTGCGTAATCAGGTGATTCCGCTGCTTAAAACGCGCTGGGCGCAACTGGATAAAACCGTAGCGCGGTCTGCCCAGCATTGTGCGACAGCACAGCAAACGTTGGCTGATGTGGCAGAACAGTTATTTGCAGAAGTGGTTAATGCGGATAACAGCTTGTCGATTGCCCGATTACAAAGGCTGAGTTTGCAAAAACAGCCATTGGTGGTGCGCCATTGGTTCAGTGAGTTGGGGTTAAAAATGCCCAGTGTGGCTTTTGTTGCGGCGATTTTTACGGAGGTGATTTCGGCTAAACCCAGTGCTGAACCTACGCTGAAAAAAGCAGGTGTTGTGCTGCGTCGCTATCAAGACAAGCTGTATTGTGAGAAAGAACTGCCCTGTTTTGAAAACACTTTGCAGCTGACTTGGCAAGCTTTTGACGATAAACTGCAATTACCTGACGGCAGTTTGTTACAACGCAACCCTTCGCTCACAGGAATCTCCTTTTCTGCATGGCAGCAAGCGCGTGTCACGGTGCGATTCCGGCAAGGGGGCGAAAAAATCCGCTTACCGCATCGAAACGGACAACACACGCTGAAAAAGCTACTGCAAGAAGCACAGATTCCACCTTGGCAGCGCGATAAAATTCCGTTGCTGTATGTTGATGAACAGTTAGTCGCGGTGGCGGACTTATGGCTGAGTGCTGATTTTCAAGCAACAATAGAAACCCGTTGTTATCAATTATATTGGCTAAAACAGGTAAGTAGTAAAACAAAAATTTTGGAGTGCAAAACCTAGGTTTTGCATTCCCTCTCAATCCCCCTTTACAAAACTCGTCTTTAAACAAGGGTTTCAGAATTGACCGCTGCTAACAATTCTTCAATGCCCGCATCCAAAATTTCTAAATTCATTTTTTGACAAAAGCGAATCTCTTTGTTGGTCGGGTTTTTATTTAATACCCAGCCTCTTTTTTCAGCGGCACCATAGCTTATATCACTCATCACCATCCGTTCTGAATCACGATTTAACGGCAAACCGATGAACAAATATTGTTTGTCTTTGCGGTACTCTTTTAAAAAATCAGGAATCGCAAATCCTCCCATTAGCTCGGTAATATAGTCCACATAATCGGCATCAGAGGCAATATAATTGGCTTCGGGTTTTGGCGTTCCCATTGGTTTAAATAAAATTGGCAACTTAGGGTCAATCTGTTCTTGGGTGATTTCAAAATAATCGCTGCAATCATAATGGTAAATTTTAAAACGAAACGCGCTGGCGGTGATTCTTGCCACGCCAACGATTAAGGTATGTTCTTCATCGTCATAACTGTCTTGTAATTGTGTATCACGATTAATGTCCACCACATAAGCAGGCTTCCATTCAGCCAGCCAATTATGCACTGCCGCGCGTGTCCATTGCGTTTCCCCATACAATTTGCTGAGAAACTGCCCTAAAAAATTTCTGCCGCGTTTTAATTCCAAATTCATTGCGGCGCGGGGAAATTCATACATTAATTTCGGCGCCATTGGTCTGCCGTTGTTCATTGCCAAAATTAGGCTATTACTATCAGCAGGCATGGGTTCGCCCGTCACGGCATTACGGGCATCAAACAGCACCCCCGACCCTAAATAAGGGATAATTTTATTTTCGTATAAACCGCTTAAAATTTCAGAAAAAACAGGCGATGTCATAGCAAGCTCCATGGGTTAAATTAAAACGCTTGTTTAAATTCTAAGCAATAAGTAATCCAACTTTTGGAATGGTGATTAAATTTATGTTTATCAAAGGGTTAAATAAAGTTATTGTTTAAATAATACCCGCTGCCAGTTTAAAAAATGGATGGTTTAGCACAATGTCGCTTCGGTTGGCTGGGCATTTTTGATGGCGAAAATTAATTCCTCCACACTGTCTACAACCTGCGTATAGGAAAAAGTGCGTAATTTAGCGGTGGCTTCCAAATCAATCGGACGCGGATAGACCATCACTTTACCACCCGGGGCGGTGGTTTCCATTTCGGGGGCAATATCGCAAGGATAGACAATGCTTGGCACGCGGCATTTTCCTGCTTGGGAATATAAATTAGTGACCAGCGAGTCGGCAATGCCTAATACGCATTTGGCAACCGTATTAGACGTTGCAGGTGCCATCACAAAGGTATGGTAATAGCCTTTATAAAACAAACCCACAGGTGGAGATGAAGCGGCTTTGTCGCGGTAAACAGGAAAACGGTTGCGTAAATCGTGCAAATTCACGCCATACATTTTTAACACTTCTTCGGCGGCTTGACTAAGATAGACATCCACATTATCCAAGGTCAGCAAAAAATCCAAACAGTCGGTGATGTAATGCCCTGAGCCAGTCAATGCCCAAGCTAAACGGGGGTTTTTCATATTTTTTGTCTAAAAGGTGGGGAAAAGCCGTTATTATAGTTGCCAATTTCAAGCGCGTTATTGGGCGTTTAGTTTAAATAGTGGATTTCAGTTCGCTATTGAGTGTTTGTGAGTAGTAAAACAGTTGTATCAGGCATTAATTTTTCAAATCCACCCCAACCCTCCTTTACAAAAGGAGGGCGTTCCCTCTTTTTTAAAGGGAGGATTTAGTAATACTGGATAACTTTTGACTGATTACTTAACGCTTTTTAACAAAAACTTAACTTACTTTTCAGAGAAAGATTGATGGATTTAATTTTATTATTAAAAGCCTTTATTCTAGGCATTGTCGAAGGCTTAACCGAATTTTTACCCATTTCCAGCACAGGGCATTTAATTTTAGTCGGTGATTTATTACATTTTAATAACGAAACGGGCAAAGTATTTGAAATTGTGATTCAAACAGGAGCGATTTTTGCCATTTGTTGGGAATATCGCCAGAAAATCAGCGCGGTCATCGTGGGGTTATGTCATTGGGAAGACAAAGCAAAAAAATTCACCTTAAATTTAATCATTGCCTTCATGCCGTTAGCGATATTAGGGCTAACGTTTGGTAAATTTCTCAAAGCCCATTTATTTAAACCAATTCCTGTGGCACTGGCTTTTATCATCGGCGCATTAATTATTTTTTGGGCAGAAAAACGTCAACACAAAACCCGTATTTTTGAAGTCGAGGATTTAACCCCTTTGGATGCGTTAAAATTGGGTTTTGCGCAAGCTCTGGCGTTAATTCCTGGCACTTCGCGTTCAGGCTCAACGATTATCGGCGGGTTATTATTTGGTTTATCCCGCAAAGCGGCAACGGAATTTTCCTTTTTTTTAGCCATTCCCACTTTAATCTCTGCCAGTTTGTATGATTTATACAAGCATCGTGATTTATTACACGCCGCTGATGTGCCGATTTTTGCAATGGGCATGATTGCCGCTTTTTTCAGCGCCTTATTAGCGGTGCGCGGCTTATTGCGCTATATCAGTCAACACGATTTTACTATTTTTGCGTGGTATCGGATTGTATTTGGCTTGGCGGTCATTGGTACAGCTTACAGTGGTTTAGTACAGTGGACGGTTGAATAAGGTGAAAAAAAAATTTGATTTGAAGGCTAGTCTGCGCATTGTTTTTTATCTGAGCCGTGTTTTTTTTATCACGCTACCTTCTGTGATTTTCGCCCATCCTGCAACACACAATGCGGCACTGGCTATTATGAGCGAACGTGAAATTTCGCCTGAAACTATTGATGGCAAAATTACCAGTTTAACTACCCGCACCGATTTAACAGACCCTGTTAAAAACAAAGTATTAACGCAATATCACGCGATTCAAGAAAATTTGCGCTCTGAAATATGGTTTAACTTTTTAGCAACCTCTTATCAAGAAGCTGTGCAGAATGCGCCCAGCCAATTAAAACTCCAGCGGGAAAAAATTGCCGCTTCGCAAACCAGTTTAGCTGAAAAAAAAGTTGAATTGTTTGCAAGTTTTTCGCTGGAGATGCTTGAAAAACGCTTGTTAGAAGAAAAGTCGCGCTTAAATGATTGGGACGTGCAGTTAGTTAAAATAAGCAATGAAGTGGCAAAACAAGAAAGCCGTCCGCAAGAAATACGCCAGGAAACCGATTTTGCGCGTCAATCCTTGGATGAGGCAAGTAAAAGTATGGCAACCTTGCGGCATGAAAATGAAACTGAGTTGGAGCGGGAAGCGGCTGAGTTGCAGCTAAAAACCTTGGTTAATAAATTGACCAGTGAATTAAAAAGTTTAGGAATGGAGGCGATTAGCCAGCCTGTTCGGTTGCAATTATTGAAAGCCCGCTTACAAGAGTTAACTTTACAAAAACAAGTTCTTGTGCCAGTGATTGCGGAAGTAGAAAAAACCTTAGCCACAAAGCGGCAGCTAGAAGCGCAAAAAATTCAGCAAGCGTTAGTTGAAACTGAGAAAAACAGCTTATCCAAACACCCTGTGATTCAGGTGGTGACTAAAGAAAATATTGGTTATAGTCGAGAATGGCAGGTAACGAATAAAAAGTTAGAGCGCGTGATTTTAATAAAAGACCGCTTAGAAGACCGCACTTTAACGGTGGAAAATGATTTGAAAAGTGCGGAACGAAAAATTACTTTAGCGGGTTTAAGTCCTGCGCTGGGGAAAATTTTACGCGAGCAACGGCGCAGTTTAGATGACCTGCATTTTTTAGCCAAACAAGCAACCGATGTGCAAACAGAAACCGCACAAACCAGTTTGACCGAGTTTAAGGTTGAAAGTCGCGTAAAACAATTAACTGACCTTGATGGGCAAGTCCAACAACTAATGCGCAGTTATATTAAAACCAAACTGCCAGAGCAACAGCGTCAACGTATTGCGATTGAGTTACGGCTATTGTTAGTCAATCAAAAAGGACTGTTAGATGAGTTAACCCAAATTGACGCGCTTTATTTGCGGGCGTTGGGCGATTATGATTTTGCCCAGCAACAATTGCAAAAACAAGTGACTAAGTATGCTTTATATTTGGATGAAAGGCTGTTGTGGGTTGTGAGTTCGGCGGCAATTGATAAGAGTTATGCCAAAAATTTATATCTTTCAATAGTTTGGTTTTGCAATCCTCAGGCATGGCAACAAACAGGACAAGACCTGTTGCAAGTGATGCGTGAGGATTTATTTTTAAATAGCCTGCTTGTGATAAGTCTTATTGCTCTGCTTTATTATCGTTCGCAAATCGACTGTGTGATTGGCGCATTAACAGAAAAAGTAACCAAGCTTTACACCGACCAATTTAATTTTACCGTCCAAGCCCTTGCTTACACGCTGTTTAGCGTGGCTTTTTTACCGCTTATCTTTTTTCATCTGGGCTGGTGTTTAACGACTTCTAGCAACTTAAACCTGTTTAGCATTGCAGTGGGAACAGGGTTACGCGCCAGTGTTGTGCCGTTATTTTTTTTACAATTTTTTTATCAATTATTCAAAAATAATGGCGTAGTGCAAACGCATTTTAACTGGGAATCCTCTAATACTGAATTGGTTGCCACACAAATTGGTTGGCTACGGTTAGTTACCATTCCTGCTATTTTTTTAATCCACATGACTGGTGCGACTAAAAATAGTTTATACAGCGATAGTTTAGGTCGTTTAGGACTTATTGTTAGTTTATTGAGTATGGCATGGGTATTACTGAAAATATTGCACCCTAAAACGGGTTTAATTCACACCATCATTAATGAGCAACCTGACAGTTGGGTCGCCCGATTACGCTATGTTTGGTATCCCACCGCCGTGCTATCGCCGTTAATTATCTGTGGCTTTGCTGTTGCAGGTTATTATTTAAGTGCCTTGGAATTGCAACAAAAATTTATTATCACACTGCGGTTGATTTTTATCTTTGTGATTGCCCATCAATTGGTCTTGCGTTGGTTGACTTTGGTCGATAGGCAATTGGCATTAAAAAATGCGCGGCAAAAACGCAAAGCAGCAACAGGTGAAGATAGCAGTATTAATCTTGAAGAATTACTCCTTGATATTCCCAAAATCAATCAGCAGATGCTGAAAATACTCGAGGTTTCTATTGGTCTAACGCTTTTTATTGGCTTTTGGATGATTTGGAAAAATATTTTTCCCGCGTTTTCCTTTCTTGAAGAAGTGGTGTTATGGCAACACAGTGAAGTGATTAATAATCAAGAAGTTTTTCAAGCAATTACCTTGAATAATTTAGTTGCCGCGTGTTTATATATTTTTGTCATGACCGTGACGGTGATTAATTTTCCAGGGGTCATGGAAGTTTTCTTATTGCGGCAATTATCTATAGAAGCAGCTGGGCGTTATGCGATTAATCAATTGGCGCGCTATATTTTGATTACCATTGGCTGTATTAGCGTAGCCAATGAATTAGGCGGCAGTTGGACACAAGTCCAGTGGTTGGTTGCCGCGTTAAGTGTAGGGCTAGGGTTTGGTTTACAAGAGATTTTTGCTAATCTGGTGTCAGGGATTATCCTGTTATTTGAACGCCCGATTCGGGTGGGTGACACCATTACTATCGGCGAGATAACAGGCAAGGTGAGTAAAATTCAAATGCGTGCCACTCATATTGTCGATTGGGATGAAAAATCCTTAATTATTCCCAATAAAACTTTTATTACTGACCAAGTGCATAACTGGACATTAAACGACAAAATTACCCGAGTTAGCGTCACTTTAGGGATAGCCTATAAATCAGATGTTACATTAGCTCATCAAGTGATTTGTGAAACGGTGCGCACTTGCCCACAAGTGCTGACCACGCCTGAGCCGTGTGTTTATTTTGTCGGGTTTGGTGCGAGCAGTCTTGATTTTGTCATTTCAGCGTATGTGAATGAAATTGCCCATCGAATGCCTGTTACCCATGATTTACATTGCCGTTTGTTTAAAGCCTTAGCAGAACATAAGATTGAAATTCCATTGCCGCAACGGGATATTCATTTGCATTCTACGGGTGAGTTTTCTAAAAAATCGCTTTTGGATACTTTTAATCCAGTGCATTTTGAGTTACAGGAAAAAACCGATGAAAAGTCCACAAATTAAACTTGTTTTACTCATTAGCCTTAGCTGTTTTTTTGAGCAATCGCTGTTTGCGGCACAAAACACCCCGCCTGTAGTGTCTGCAAATCCTGCTAATAAGTCCGCCGCACTTTATGAAACCACAATTCAACAAGCGATGACCGCTTTAGAAGCAGGTGATTATACCAATGGCATAAAATGGGCAAAACAAGCCTTATCCTTTGCCCAGCAAGCCTATGGACAAAAGCATTTTTCTATCCTAAAAAGTTTAACCGTGTTGGGACGATTGTATAAAGCCCAAGGACGCTATGAATTAGCCGAGCCTGTGTATGTGCAGACGGTTGAGTTGTGTAAAAGCCTATTAGGAGAAAAAAATCCCAATACCTTGATTGCAATGGATAATTTATCTAATTTATATCAAGCGCAAGGTCGCTATGAATTAGCTGAAAAAATAAAAGTTTCGCTTTTAGCCTTAAGTAAACAGGTATTAGGGGAAAAACACCCCGACACGTTGATTATGATGGGAAATTTAGCGGTTTTATACAAAATCCGCGGACAATATTCATTGGCCCAGCCCTTATTTGAACAGGTTTTTTCGTTGAGTAAAGAGCTAGCGGGGGAAACTGACCCGAATACATTGATTGCGATGGATAATTTAGCCTCAGTTTATGAAGACCAACAACTTTTTGCTAAGGCAAAACCGCTGAAGGAGCGCGTATTGCTG
>JAIFMS010000050.1 GCA_020048335.1 Methylococcaceae bacterium
CACTATGCAAAAAATCCAAATTTAATTGCAGTGGTTGGACATTCCTCATCAGAAACCGCAATGATAGCCTCAATTGTTTATGAAAATAGAGGGATTGTTTTTTTAGCCCCCAATGCCCGACATAAAAAATTAACAGGGCATAATTTTAAATATACCTTTCGTACCAGTCCGAATAATGCAATTATGGGAGAGCAATTAGCCGAATACGCGATACAAAAAGGCTATAAACGGGTGGCTATTTTGTCGGGACGCTCTGACTCGCTTGAAGAGTTTATTAATGAGTTTACTACACATCTCATCGAAAAATCAGCGGCTGAAATTGTGTATCGACGTTCTTTTTTTGAACACAATATTGATATTATTTCCTTGGTTTCTGAATTAAAAAACGCTCAGAAAACAGATGCCATTCTCATTGCAACAGGGGATAAAAAAGCGGCACAGATTTATCAACAAATCCGCAATGTAGGGATAAAACTGCCGATTATTGGTAATGCCTCTCTTGATACGAAAGAATTTTGGCAGCGCGTTAAACAATGGGAGTCTGGTAATAAAATCCAAAAGTCGGCTATCCCGACTCTTTTTAATGTTTCTACGGTCAAAGGCAAGCAATTTGATGCAGCTTTTTTACACGAGTATCATCAAGAAGCCGATTATTTAGCCGCTCTAGGCTATGATTCGATTAATTTATTAGCTCATGCTATTGAATATTCAAAATCGCGTGTTCCATTGGAAATTGCAACCACCCTGCGCTATATGAAAGCCTGCAAAGGCGTGACGGGCAAATACGAATTTGATAATGATGGCGATTTAAAAAGCAAACCCGTTAGTTTTTATCATCTGGTTAAAGATAAATATGTTTTTGAACGTATCCATGATGGCACGTTACTTGATGACCCTTATATGGGAATTTGCAATGATATAGACCGCGACCATGATGGAATTCCAACTGAAAGTGATGAATGTCCTGACACAACCAAAATTGAAATGTCAAAAGGGGTTTATCAAGATGGCTATAGGAGAGGTTGTCCCATTGATAGCGATACAGACGGCGTACCTGATTATAGAGATGCCTGTCCTCATGATGCAAAGGTTGCTATTTCTAAAGGCGTTGATGCAAAAGGTTGTCCTGTTGACTTTGACAAAGACAAAATACCCGATTATAAAGACACAGATGTTGATGGCGACAAGGTCTTGAATAAAGAAGATATTTGTCCAAAAACGACCCCACAAGAATTCACTTATGGGGTTAATTTAACAGGCAAACAAAAGGGCTGCCCTGTTGATACTGACGCAGATACGGTGTTGGATTATCGTGATGCGTGTCGGAAAAATACCGCACTTGAAATCAGTCAAGGGGTTAATAAAGCAGGCTGTCCAGTTGATGTGGATATTGATAAAGTTATTGATTATCAAGACAAATGTTTAAAAACAGCGGCGGATATTTTAGTCGATGAGCAAGGCTGTGATGTTCTTTTTCCTACCACGACCCCCGTGTCTGCCGTGCTTCTTTTTGATACTAAAGAAGTTGAATTAACGCTTGCAGGAAAAAAACAGCTGGATAAATTACTCACACAAAACGATTTAACTTTACTTAAAAAAATTGAGCTTCTAGGTTATACAAAACTGGCTGAACGAGAAGAATTGGAAAATCGCTTAAAAGCCATCATGGCTTATTTTCAACAGAAAAAGATTCCTGCTGAACAAATGACAAGCAAAATCGTAGAGAACGTTGCAAAAAAAGACAATACTATCGAGTTTATTTTTTCGCAAGCAAAGACCAGGTCCAGTGAAGAGATAACAAAGACTGTCACACATCCTGCCAGTTCTGCGACCTCTGTCCCAACAACACAACCCAAACCTTAAAAGATTATGCTGGTTAATTACTCACTCCCTTATATGGGTGCTGCTCTGCTCATTGGACTATTAGGAATTAATCGCACGATGGGATTTTGGGGCTATTTTTTTGGCTCTTTAGTGTTGACCCCCGTCGTGGGGGTACTCTTATTGCTGGTTTCAGGTTCTAGAACAAAACCAAAAATAGACGATAAAAAATCGCGTTAAGAACAATTTAGTTCATTTATTTCTAAATCTGCGTGGAGAAATGCTATGCACAACAAACTTTTTGGGTTGCTACTCGCTCTTACCATGCCGCACATAAGCCACGCTTTCTGTGGCTTTTATGTTGCCAAAGCCGATGCTAGTCTTTACAACCAAGCCTCACAAGTCATCATGGCACGAAACGGCACAAAAACCGTCTTAAGCTTAATGAATGATTATCAAGGTGAATTAAAAGATTTTGCCTTAGTCGTTCCCGTCCCACAAGTTTTGAAAAAAGAGCAGATTCACATTGGTGATGCGGCTATTTTTAAACATTTAGATGATTTTTCCGCACCGCGTTTGGTTGAATATCACGATGACAATCCTTGTCAAATAGCAAAACTGTATGACATGGTGGCGATGTCAGCCGCTCCTATGGCAGAAAGTCCTATGATGAAAAAAGAGAGTAAAAAAGATTTAGGGGTAACAATTGAGGCAGAATACACGATTGGTGAGTATGACATTGTGATTTTATCTGCCAAAGAATCCAATGGCTTAGAAACGTGGCTGCACCGCAGTGGCTATAAAATTCCTACAGGCGCAAGTAGCGCGTTAAAGCCTTATATTAAACAGGGATTAAAATTTTTTGTTGCCAAAGTTAATTTAAAAGAGCAGAACAAAACAGGATTAAAATTTTTGCGCCCTCTGCAATTTGCCTTTGAATCCGAAAAATTTATGTTGCCGATTCGCTTAGGCATGATTAATGCCAAAGGAGCGCAGGACTTGCTCCTCTATATTTTGACTGAAAAAGGACGTGTCGAAGCAAGCAATTATCAAACGCTAAAATTGCCGAGTAATATGGATATTCCTGTGTTTGTAAAAAATGAATTTGCCGCTTTTTATAAAGCCATGTTTGATAACCAAGTACAAAAACACGACATGAAGGCGGTGTTTACCGAATATTTTTGGAATATGGGTTGGTGTGACCCGTGCGCTGCCGAACCGTTAAGTCCTGTTGAATTAAAACAATTAGGGGTATTTTGGTTGGATAAAAATGCCAGCAATTCTGCATCTTATAACGGCTTGCCCGTCCAAGTAACACGGTTACACGTTCGTTACAGCAATGACAGTTTTCCTGAAGATTTGGCTTTTCAAGAAACCGCCGATACTGAAAATTTCCAAGGTCGTTATGTGTTAAGACATCCTTGGCAAGGCAGTCCGCAACAATGTGAGGCAGCTAAAGCCTATTTTAAACAACTC
This sequence comes from Methylococcaceae bacterium, assembly GCA_020048335.1. Classification (GTDB taxonomy): domain Bacteria; phylum Pseudomonadota; class Gammaproteobacteria; order Methylococcales; family Methylomonadaceae; genus CAIQWF01. The sequence continues at coordinate 3,298 of JAIFMS010000050.1, forward strand.
GCTATTCGCCATGAAGAAGAGGCTAAAACATTAACCGAATTAACAGGTTGGACGCTTAATTCAGTGCGGCAAAAAATGAATCTACAAAATCAGAAAATCTCGCCTAGCCAAGACAAAGCAGCACCTTGGTGGAAAGCGATTTGGTAATTTACTCAGTAAAAAAGTGGGTTAGGTTAACGTGTTCTATCTAGCAAGAAAACCTAACCCAACCTATCTTTTGTGTAACTTATGAATCCCAATATTCCTCATCATAACCTAAGGTAATCAGGGCGGCTTGTTGTTTAGTGCTTAATTCTTCCCAATCTTTATCAGAAGAGGGAACATCGTCGCCATCATCCCAAGTTTCTTGATTCCAACCTAATATCACAAACAAAGCCTGTTCGCTTGGTGATAATTCATCCCAGTCAAATTTATCCCAAAAACTATCAATATCGCCTTTGGGTTTTCTTACGTCAGTTGTCATTTTACATCCTCATTAAAAGCCGATGGGCTGGATAAAATTTTATCCGCATTAAGTGTAGCTTAGAACGTTATTGTCTATAAAGAGTAGCGGTTAAATAAAGTTGTTCTCGTTATTTCAACGGCGGTAAACCCGATTTAACGCCGCTATTTTGTCCGCGCTGGCGCAATAGATGATCCATGATAACAATCGCCATCATTGCCTCAGCAATCGGGGTCGCGCGAATCCCAACACAAGGGTCGTGTCGCCCTTGTGTCACAACCTCAATAGCTTCTCCTTTGCTATTAATGCTGCGTCCGGGTAAGCGCAAACTGGAGGTTGGTTTTAATGCGATACTGGCAACAATCGCTTGACCACTGGAAATGCCGCCTAAAATTCCACCCGCATGATTGCTTAAAAAACCTGTTGGGGTTATTTCATCGCGAAAATCGGTCCCCTTTGCCGCAACACACTCAAAACCATCGCCAATTTCCACCCCTTTTACCGCATTAATACTCATCAACGCATGGGCTAAATCGGCATCTAACCGATCAAAAATTGGTTCACCTAATCCTGCTGGCACGTTGTGGGCAAACACTTGAATCTTTGCACCAATCGAATTGCCTTCTTTGCGCAACGCATCCATATACTGTTCCATTGCAGCGACTTTACTGGCATCGGGGCAGAAAAAAGGATTTTGACTGACTTCATGCCAATCAACCGACTCAATTTTAATTGGCCCTAATTGCGATAAAAATCCACGAATTTCAATTCCACAGCTTTCGGCTAAATATTTTTTTGCAATCGCCCCTGCGGCAACCCGCATAGCGGTTTCACGCGCCGAAGAACGACCGCCGCCGCGATAATCACGAAAACCGTATTTAGCTTGGTAAGTCAAATCAGCATGACCCGGGCGAAAGGTGTCGGCAATCGCCGAATAATCTTTGGAGCGTTGGTCAGTGTTTTCAATCAACAACCCAATCGGTGTTCCTGTGGTTTTGCCTTCAAACACCCCTGATAAAATTTTCACTTCATCCGCTTCGCGCCGTTGGGTTGTATGCCGCGAAGTTCCGGGTTTTCGGCGGTCTAAATCGCCTTGAATATCTGCCTCGGTCAACGCAAGTCCTGGAGGGCAACCATCAATAATACAGCCTAATGCCACCCCATGACTTTCGCCAAAGGTGGTGACAGTAAATAATTTTCCAATCGTATTTCCAGACATAATGATTTTGAGTAAAAGTTAAAAAAGGGGAAACGCTCTCCTTTGGTAAAGGAGGGGGAATTTTAATTTATTTTCGGGTACTGGGCCCTGTTATCGGAACACCGTTGCTCATAAAGGTTAAAAAATATTCCAACTGACGCAAGGTTTGACTTTCAGCTGGCTCAACCTCAGCTCTGATTTGCTGGTGACAACCGATAATGCGCCGTTGCAAGGTTCCCATTTCGCCCCATTTTAACCGATAGGTTGGCCAGCCGCTGCTGTGTCCTATTAAGGGGCTTAACACTTCAGCCCGCAGGCGTTTACCCGCATTTTCAACATGACAGGTTGCACAAGCAAAATTAAGCTGCCCACGCCGTTGATAATAATAGTGTTTTCCTTGTTCGTATGCGGCAAGGGCAGCCGGTTCATTCGGAATAGTCACTGAAATGGCGTGTCCACGCGAGGTAAATGCCATATAGGCTAGCAGGGCGGTGATTTCTCCTGTTTCATAATTTAACGCAGGCAAGCCATTTTTAACCCGACATTGATTAATCGCCCCTGCTAAGGTTTGCACTTGTTGAGTTTTGCTATCCCATTTCGGATAAAGGTGCGCAATCCCTAGCCCTTGCTGGGCAAAACAATTACCGTATTGCTGTCCATTTTTAAAAGGTCGGTGAAATAACAGTTTACCCTGTTCTAAACTGGGAACATAGGGTGGAAATTCCTCAATTGCTTCCCAAGACTGTTTGGCAATCGGGTCTAACGCATAAACGCCTTGCGCATAGTCTGCCAAGGTTAAGTGCGGAAAAACCTGTTTGTAGCGGGCGCGTAATTGCTGTAAATCCTCCAAAGGCTGTGCCGCAACAGACAAAGCACTTAATCCGCCCAACAGGAGCAGCATTTTACTAACCCTTTTCAGTCGATGCGTTTTTTTCTTATCAGTCATAACGGTTGGCGCAATCTGTGGTATTGTTTGCTGAGTGGGTTATTTGAAAGCATATAATACCAAGTGTATTAACTTATTTGTGTCACTTATGAAAATAAAAAACCGCCAATTGTTTGTCGATGATATGCAATGTGCAGAGTGTGAAACGGTGATTGAAGAGGCCATCGCTTTATTACCCGGCATTCAAAATGTTGATGCTGATTTTGGTTCTAGCGTGGTTAAAATTCAGTTCGATAGTGATATTATTTCATTAGCAACTCTCCAAGCTGCCATTGTTAAAGCAGGCTATCACTGTCAAGCCCAACCAGACTCTAAAAAAGGGATTTTTTCTCATAAAATTTGGTTTGCACTCGTGGGCGGCGCAGGGATTGCTTTATTATTGCAACTGGACAGATTTATTAAAATTGATTTGTCTATGACCGATTTGCAACAAAACTTTAGCTATAGCCTATTGTTTTTAATTGGTATTTTAACCAGTTTTCATTGTATCGGAATGTGTGGCAGCTTTGTCATAGGTTATAGCACAGCAGCAGAACACGCGCATTTATCTGCCACGCTCAAACATCTGCTTTATGGCTTGGGCAAACTGGTGTCCTATACCTTTTTTGGGGCTTTATTTGGTTTATTGGGTCAGTTTGTTATTTTTACCCCCGGGATGCAAAGTCTCATTGCAGGATTGGCGGGGGGATTTTTAATAGTCTACGGCTTAAGTATGTTAGATGCGTTTAGGGATTTTCGCCATCTTCGGATTATGATGCCTAAGTTTTTAACCCGCGCCTTGATTAAAAAAGAACGAAGTCTTAGTAATCCTCTTTTCATTGGGCTAATGAATGGTTTGATGCTCGCTTGTGGCCCTTTACAAGCCATGTATGTGATGGCAGCAGGAACGGGGGATATGTGGTTAGGTGCAAAAATGTTGGCAGTTTTTGCCTTAGGCACATTACCCATTATGTTTGTTTTTGGCAGTTTGACCAGTTTAATTACAGCCAATACCAGTCGGCAACTGCTAAAAATATCCGCCTTAATTATTATCGGCTTAGGTGTGGTGATGCTTAATCGTGGTTTAATTATGGCCGGACAAGGCTATGATTTTTACAGCCTCACACAACGCTTAAAACAACAACTGCAAATGCAGGTTGGGCATTGGCAATCTCCAGCAACGCAATCAAGGCTTATACAAGAAGGTTATCAGGTGATTTATATGGAAGCCGATGGCAGTCACTATCAACCTGCAAGCTTTGATTTGCAAAAAAACGTGCCTGTCAAATGGATTATTAATGGCAAAAACTTATCGGTTTGTAATAATACGATTATTGTTCCCAGTTTAAATAAAACAATTCATCTGCAAGCTGGACTGCAACTGATTGAATTTACCCCAACTCAGGTAGGTCAAATTCATTGGAGTTGCAGTATGGGAATGATTCCTGGAGTCTTTTCGGTACAGAAAAATTAATGCCAGCCGCCATAATGGGCGGTTGGGTCGCCATGAAAACCGCTGGAGGTTTTATCCGCATCTGGCACATGAACCCCACTTTCGGCAGCGCGTACCATATTTTCGGCACTATATCCGCCTAACTGTTTGGCTTTTTTCGCAACAAGGGTGGTTGAAGGATTAAGGTCATATTTAGTCAAACTTGGATAAATCGCTACCGTCATTAATTCTTCTGCCCCCGCTGTTTTGGGAGAAAAGGTTAAAATCAGCGGCAAGGCAGTTTGCGCTGGAATATCGACATGGTAAGTTTTTTCTTCATTCAGAACAGTGCTGGCAATTAACTGTCCTTTGTTATCGGTAACATTAAGTTCGCCAATGGCGATAAAGCCTTTTTCACCACTAATTCGCCCTTGTAAAACAGTTGCTGTTTCATAACGCTTCACCGTCTCAGGTTTTTCCATTTGCATTTCTTGTTGACAGCCGCCCAACAAACTACTAACCAGTAGCAGTGCGGATAGGAAGGGATTTTTTTGTTTCATTTGCAATCTCCAAAACTTCACATCAATCGAAACACCGATTATGCCCACTTTTTGCTAGCCTAGTCTACCGTTATCCAGCACTTCTGCTTAATCGCTGACTAAGGGTGTATTTTTAAACCAACCTTTATAGCGAAAAAAAAGCTGTGTTAAACTAGCTTAAATTAAGCACAAGCCCTTTTAACAAGTAGAATACTCATAAAACTTATCAACCAAGTAGCACTGTTTTTAATTAAAGCCCATGCGTTGTTTTTAGGATTAATCCTACTGGTGGGCGGTGGTATTTGTTCTGTGACAAATATCGTGATGCTGTGGTCTATAAAAGAACCACTATTACTTTTAATCGCGCTGCTTAGTACAGTATGTGGGTATAAATTAATCCGCTTTGTTTTTCCAATCCAACCTAACAAAATAATGAACTTAACAACTTTTTTACAAACCTTACAACAGCAGCCCGTTGACTTTACTGACACGATGGCAATTATCGCTGAACATTATCTGTATCAGCCTACCGAATTTAGCAATGGCTTGGGCGAAGAACAATTCACCAGCGCGGCGGGTACGAATGAAGGCTCATGCAAAATTTTTGCCTTTGCACAATTACACAACTTGACTGTCGAACAAACGCTCCATTTATTTGGGGATTATTACTCTCACGATGTATTAGAAAATCCGCAGGGCAGCGACCATCAAAATATCCGCACCTTTATGAAACACGGCTGGGCAGGTATCCAATTTCAAGGCACACCTTTAACCTGTAAGCAGGCATAATGAATCCAATTTGGCTCGATTTTTTAAACACTTTGGCGTTTTCAGAACAAAAAACCGAACGCGCTATTTATGCTGTGACAGGCTTTAAGATTTTGCAAGTGTCTGGCGCGGATGCTGCCCAATTTTTACAAGGACAAATTACTTGTAATATAAAAGAATTGCAGGATAACAACAGCTTTTTTGCCGCTTTATGCAATCCAAAAGGGCGAGTAATTAGCACGTTTTTGCTTTTAAAATCCACCGATGCGTTTTTGTTGATTTTACCCGCTGAATTATTTGAAAAAGTTAAAACAACCCTGCAAAAATATATTATGCGGGCAAAGGTTCAGTTACAGAATGTGAGCGAGTTAGTCTGTTTAACAGGTATGGCTTGTGACGACAAAACCGCCGCACAACTGACTTTACCAACCCTTAACTTTTCCATGCAAAATCAATGGGTTAAATTAGCCACAACGTATTATTTGCACATTGCTTCGGTCACAGAGAGCCTTGCTTATTGTGCTAGCTTATTCACACAAGGCTTTCTTGCTAAAAATGCTGCTGCTTGGCAGGTGGTTAATATTAATGTAGGTTTTGCATGGTTAACTCAGCAAAGCAGCGAAGTCTATATTCCACAAATGCTTAACTTGGATAAACTAGCAGGGATTAGTTTTACCAAAGGCTGCTATACGGGGCAGGAAATTATTGCTCGCACCCATTATTTAGGACAAGCCAAACGGGAAATGTTTTTGGCTCAAATTGCAGGAGATTTTATCCCACCTGCGGAATTGCCTGAAATTTTAGCAGCCAATGGACAAACCGTAGGGCAGGTTTTAAGTTTACAAAACAATGACTTATTGGCTATTTTACAAAGCAATGCGGTCACAGAAACAGGCTTGACTTTAAATGATGCGCACCGCACGTCTCTAAAAATTATTCCTTTTATATAACACAACGCCAAACCGATGATGATAGACCCACACGCCGCTTTACGTTTTCGCCGCTTAGGCCTTTTTACTATTTTTGCCGTTTATCTGGTCATTTTTGTCGGCGGTTCTGTACGCGCCTCAGGTGCAGGAATGGGTTGCCCTGATTGGCCGACTTGTTTTGGACAATGGATACCGCCAACTGATGCGTCGCAATTGCCTGCAAACTATCACGAAATTTACGCCCAACGTGGCTATCAAAGCACCGATTTTAACCCCGTTAAAACGTGGACAGAATACACCAATCGCTTGGTGGGCGTGACAATTGGTTTTCTGATTTTCTTAACCGCATGGTCATCGCGCATTTATTTAAAAACCGACAAAGCTATTTTTTATTTAGCCGTAACGGTGTTTGTGCTGGTTGGTTTTCAAGGGTGGCTTGGCTCGGCAGTGGTGGCGAGTAATTTAAAACCGCTGATTATTTCCCTGCATATGTTATTGGCACTGTTTATTGTGGCACTGTTAATTTATGCTATTGCTCGTTCACAGCGTCCTGCGTTGCAGGAATTAGATATTAGTCAGATTCCCGCCTCCGTTCATACCCTGATAAAAGTGGTGATGGGAATGACTTTGCTACAAATTGCAATGGGCTTGCAGGTGCGTGAATCGGTTGATTTTATTTCTCACGCCTTCACGGAGTTAGAACGGCAATATTGGCGCGACAGTTTTCCGTTTATTTTTTATGTCCACCGTTCCTTTTCCTCAGTAATTTTATTCACTAATTTATGGATGAGCTGGAAAATTTATCAATCGGATAAACAAAGCCTTTTTTACCGCTTAGTCATCACGTTGATGAGCTTGATTGTGATTGCAATTTTAGCGGGTGTCAGTTTAGACCGCCTTGCCATGCCGCGTGTTGCGCAGCCGATTCATTTACTGATGGCAAATCTGATTTTTGGACTGCAATTTTTTATTTTCATTTGCTTGCGTTATGCCAAATAAAATAATGCCTGGCAAGTAAGTTCTAAATCAAAGGCTTTATTGAAAGCAGAAAGATTCTATTCTTTGAAAGTTGCTGTTTTCACGCTGTTACTCCGATAAATTTGTTTTAGTTTTGTTCACCGCTTTCCATCGCCGCATTAATCCCCATTGCCCGCAACTTACAATGCGGTTTTTGGCTTTTTGCAAATAATACTCGGCGTTTTTAGAGTTCAAAGTCGCGACTTTGGACTCCGAATTAAGGCAGATTTGCGCGGCGAATAAATCCAATTCAGCATCACGCAGGTGATAGCCTGTCTCTTCAATGAGTTGTTTGGCTTCTTGGTAGTGGTTTAAAGCGGTGTCAAAGTCAGTGGTGGCAAGGCTGTAACGTCCGTGAATCATCAAGTAATCCACTGCATACAGTTTCAGACATAAGCGTTTGATGATTTCCCATGCGCTGTTTAAATCGGCTAGGGCTGGGTTGGTTATTTTTTCAACAAGGCAATGATTTCTCTTAAGTTTTCATTTTCCCTGTCTTTCAAATTTAACCACTAATTGCTATGTTTCTAATTCGTGCTGTAATTTTTCTTCTCTAACCTTGTAGGATAGAACGTAAAAACTTATCACAAAAACACCCAGGCGCGGAATCAACTGCCCTTTTATTTACCCAACAACAAGCTGAACGGGTTTTCCAACGCGATTAAGCATATTTAACAGCGTATCAAACGTAAATTTACTGACTTTTTTATTCACTAAAT
>JAIFMS010000010.1 GCA_020048335.1 Methylococcaceae bacterium
TCCATCATCAGGAAAGGGGTTGTAAATATTGACAGGCATAACTGTTCTCCATTGAAAAAGAAAAACTGAGCAGGTATTTTTATTTGAGCAGTTTAATTTGCATAAAAGCTTCCATTTCTCCCATTAAAGCACCGCTGGCATCAAATTGTTGACCTGTACCAATTACAAAGCTAATTTTTTTGCCGACAAACTTTTTTGGCATTTCTGTGGCTTGATTCCATGTATCACACAACGGCGCGGCACAAAGCCCAACGCGCTCTTTCCCTTGCGTATCTTTCACGGTTAAATAACAATTATCGCCACACTCGTAACTAACAATTGTGGCAATCAGTGGTTTGTTAACCGCTTTTTTCGCTAATACAGGGGGAATGACGGCACAGAAGGCAATGCTGATAAAAAGGGGGGTTAGAAAAGTACGCATAGAAAACTCCTTGAAAAAACTGCACCGTTTGGTTGGTCGGTGCAGAACTTGGACAATTTATTTAGATGAAGAAGATTTGCTTTCTTGGGCGATTAATTTATTCAATACCGCAATCATATTTTCGTGAGTACCCGCAATTGAGCCGCTGGTGACATATTTGCCATTGATGATTAAGGTCGGCACACCTGTAATGCCATAACGAGGAGCCATAGCCGTGGCTTGTGCCATTTTGGTGTGAACGCCAAACGATTTATACGTCTCATGGACTGCCCCTTCTTTTACGCCGTGCGCTACAAAAAACTTAACTAATTCCTCTTCGGTTTCTAATTTTTGGTTTTTATTTTGAATCGCATCAAAAAAATCAGCATGGACTTTATCCAGCACATTTAATGCCTCTGCCACATAATACGCTTTGGCGTGTTTTGCCCACGTTTCACTAAATGCGGCAGGTTGGCGAATGAAAACCACGTTTTTCGGTTTAGTTTTTAACCACGCATTGATAAGCGGTTCAACTTGATAACAATGCGGACAACCGTACCAAAAAAATTCAATGACTTCGACTTTGTTTTTATCAACTGTCGGTTGGGCAATGGATAAAACACTATAACCCCGCGCACGGTCTTGTTCTGAGACATCCGCTGCGTGCGTTAACATGGAAAAACTAAATAGGGTGAAGAAAATAATTTTTTTAAACATAAATTCGCCTCGGTGTTTGAAATTTTCAAAAGTGCGTTTACCTTACGCACCTTTTATTGAACCCGCCCTGAATTGTGCGGTTTAAGTTTATTTCATCACAGAAATATAATAGGAAACGGCTCTAATTTCTTTTTCAGTCATTTTAGTGGCAATCATGTGCATCATATTATCAGCCACTTTAGTGCGAGTATTGGTTTTAAAATCGGTTAAGGTTTGAATTAAATAATCCGCGTGCTGCCCTTTTAACATGGGGAAACCTGCGGGTTTATTGCCCTCACCAAACGGGCCATGGCAAGCGACACACGCAGACACTTCACGCTCTAAATCGCCATTACGATATAAATCCCCACCAAACGATAACAAGGCTTTTAATTCAGCTTCTTTATTTTTATTGTCACTATGAGAACCTGCCTCATCGCTGCTATTATGGTCTTCTGCTTTTAAAGTCGGCATAGGATTGGCAGAAATGGTTTGGCTGGCATAAAATTTAGCTAAATCGGCTCTATTTTTATCGTTCAAGCCCATCGCTAAAGGAGCCATCATTGGGGCTTGCCGCGTGCCATTTTTAAAAGCCAATAATTGTTTGTTCAAATACGAGGTGTGTTGCCCTGCAAGTTTAGGAAAGCTGGGGACAATACTGTTCCCCGTTTCACCATGACAACCTGCACAAGAACTTGCCAGTTGTTTTCCAGCTTGTGCATCGCCTTCTGCGTTTACAAGCGCAGGGCTTGCCATGCAAATAATAGATATTGACACAGCGAGTAGTTTTTTTAGCATCGGATTCTCCTTTATGGGAGTCAAAATAATCACAATTGACAGTCTAAGCTGTCAGTTTTTTAGGTAGCTTAACGTTACTTTACACAATATTTACACGAGATAACGATGAACTCAGTTTATCATCAAGCCAAATTTATTAATAGTGCGCCACAGTTGCAAGCCGCGCCACCTGATAGCGGGATTGAAGTCGCCTTCGCAGGGCGTTCTAATGCAGGAAAATCCAGTGCCATTAATGCCTTAACCCGGCAAAATTCACTGGCACGGACTAGCAAAACCCCAGGACGCACGCAAGCTTTGGTGTTTTTTGAATTTGGTCAAGACAAACGATTAGTGGATTTACCCGGCTATGGTTATGCGCGTGTGCCATTGCCTGTAAAAGAAAAATGGCATCGCATGATGGAAGATTATTTACTCAATCGCAAGGCTTTAAGCGCGATTGTATTAGTGATGGATATTCGTCATCCCTTAACCGAATTTGACTGGCAAATGATTGAGTGGTGTGGAAGTCGCCAATTACCACTGCATATTATTTTAACCAAAGCCGATAAACTGGCTTATGGCGCGGCAAAAACTGCCTTGTTACAAGTGCAAAAAGCCTTGGCTGAAGTGGAATTTCCATTGACCTTGCAATTGTTTTCATCGTTAAAAAAATCAGGTTTGGATGAAATTCATCAAGCGTTGGATGGCTGGTTTTTTAACACGGAAACCGAGCAGGCTGTCGCGGTATCAGAATCTGTTGAGTTCATAGAAAATTAATTCGATAAATCAATCTATGATGCGTTTTAAACTGATAGTTGCTGCACACAATAATGCCATCGCTAACGGCCAAAAATACAGTTCGCTGTGCGGACGAAAATAGCGTTTATCTTTTTCCACTGGCTCTAATTGGTCAAGCAATTGATAAATTTTACTCAACTCTTCGGTATCTCTGGCACGAAAATAGCGACCGCCTGTTTTTTGTGCAATCGCGGTTAAGGTTTTTTCATCTAAATCCGCTGAAGGATTGACTTTTCGGTTGCCAAAAAAATTGGATACCACCATTTCATCCGCACCGATACCGATAGTGTAGATTTTCAAATGATACGCTGCTGCCAATTCTGCCGCTTTCAAGGGCGTGACTTCGCCTGCGGTGTTTGCCCCGTCAGTGAGTAAAATTAATACCCGACTATTATCCGATTGGTTTTGCAAGCGTTTAATGGCTAAACCAATCGCATCGCCAATCGCGGTGCTTTCACCTGCTAAACCAATCGCGGATTCATCCAATAATGCGGCAACGGTTTTTCGGTCAAACGTTAAAGGCGTTTGTAAATAAGCATTCGTGCCAAACAAGACCAAGCCTACCCTATCACCTACCCGCCGTTCAATAAAATCTTCTGCAATGGCTTTAATTGCGGTTAAGCGGTCAACGGCTTGATTGTCTAAGCTAAAATCCTGCACCGTCATACTTTCAGATAAATCTACCGCTAACATTAAATCACGTCCGCTGATGGATTGTTCAATCGGCTCGCCCAGCCATTGTGGTCTGGCACAGGCGATGACTAAACACAGCCAGCCCACAGTTGCTAGCCGTAACAGCCACGGTTTTTCTGTGGCAATAACAGGCGTTTGTTGATTGTCAAAATCCTCTAAAAAAGGGACTTTTAATGCCGCTTGTTGTGCTGTGATGTGAGCAGGGGAAAAAAAGCGAATTAACAGCGGTAAAGGGAGTAGTAAAAATAGCCAAGGCCAGTAAAAATGCATCATTTTCGGAGTAAATTTATCCTGTTTTGCAATGAATTAAGTAGAAAAATTTGTGTTAGGTCGCTCTGTACATAATAAAATGATTCATAGTACGTTACTGGCGTTATTTTTAGTTGCAAAAATAAGCTTGTCAACATGGTGGTCGCGTTATTTGGTTTTTTAGAAAGTCAGTATGCGTTGACGCTAGACCAAACTAACTGGCAATGGAGTAAAAAGACATCAACATTTTGATGCTGGCAGGCAAAGCCTGACATCCAATGGTTCAAAATTTTGTAAAATTTATGCTCGATGACTTAACGATTAGCTAACAGTATTTTCAGCGTGGGCTTAGACTTGATTAATAATGCCTTGTTTGAGTTGACCTATACTTTTAAAAAGACAATCAGAACACTATTTCAGTTTGTTGATTTTAAAATGAAACGCAAATTGAATTATGCGAATTTTTCTTTTCGACAAGCTGAAAAAGTATCTGTCATCGATTATTTGGTGTTTTATAATGGGCGGCGGCTGAATTCGATTTTAGCTATCAACCGCCGTTATAATTTGAGAATAATTTAATTTTGTAAGTGTCTATTTTTACTTGACCATTACACCGAACGGTATTGATTTTTTATAGGACAAACTATGGGTTCGTTGCAATTAGCTCTGCTTAATTCTGTAAGCCATCCAAAACAACAACACTTAATCATTAAACAAAACCTTGCCACTGCAATACAGTGTCTTGGCAATCCTTGGCGATTTGTAGAGCCAAATGAAACCAGCAATCTATTATGCCTTTGGATTGGAACGGCAGAGGATTTACCCAAATTAGAAGCGGTAGAAAAACTCTGTCCTGCCAATCGCCTGATTGTGCTGAGTGCGATTAAACTACAATCGCAAGCACACTGGCAATGGCTGAGTACAACAGAAAACGCCTGCCCTAGCGTATTAAGTTTGATTAATATTCTCAGCCGAGTTCAAGCATTGCTACTACCCGACTTACCCTGCAATTCTATACCGTTTGATCCTGACCACTACTTTACTGGCATTTTACAAACGGTGTTAGCTGACGGGGTTGCCAGAGTATGTTCTATTCCTGAACAGACGGCTATTTATTTATTGCCAAAAGAAAATACTGTTTACATCAACGGCGATATGGAAAAAATCATTCCTCTCGCATTAAGCAAAACGGCGCACATTACCGTGAAAAACATGACTGACAATGAGCTGCTTAAGCAAGTCAATTATGTAAAGTTTTCCTCACGACTGAGCGATTATGCCAACTTTCTGGGTGAAGACTTGTTTGAAGCGGCGCAAACAACACAATATTGTCGCTACAGTTTTGCCGAAGCGATTTGGTTTTCCACGTTAATGGCCTCGCAAGGAAACCTATTAGCTGGTGCAACTGCGGATGAAACGCTGACCTTTCCAAAACTTCCAGACTTTATCAATAACCATTATTCAGAATTATTAGCCGATTTTTCAGAGCTTGAGCGGTTCACCTTAGCAGAACGGCTGATTGCAAACACTGAAAAATCGCGCTATGAGCAAATTAATTTTTATAATGCCTGCTTGTTGTTGCCAGACGTGCTGCACAAAACGACCCGACAAAAATATTCATTTGCAGATTTAGAAGTTGTGTTGAAAGAACTGACACAACAATTACCTGAATCGACGCTTTTGATTGTGACTGGGAATGAAAACGTAGGTAAATCAACGCTATGTAATACGCTGGCCGATAGCTCAAAACTGCCCGCCGAAAGTACATTAAAACTTGAGTTGGGTGATATTCAATTTGGGCATTCCAATTTGTTTTTGTATCAAATGTCTAAAACCAGCGATATAGATGATGCCAGCCAGGTTTTATGCAGCAATGCTTGGGGCTTGTTGGTGTTAATTAACAACGCTGACGCAAACCCTTTTATGGAGCTGGGTTATTATTTGGAATTTTATAAATCTTATTTTAATCAGGCGCGAATTGCGATTGGTATTACGCATTGTGATATAGCCGCCACACCGACCTTGGCTGATTATGTTAGCCATCTGGAAAATTTGCAGTGTAATTCTCCAGTGCTGGCGGTTAATCCAAACCGTTTATCCGATAGCATTGCCCTGCTAGTCGCGCTGCTTAAATCTTAGGTTGAGCCATAAATTTCAAGGTATTGGTATTTTGTGTCAGTGCGAATTTATTTGCATTGCTCGGACACTTAATTTGTGATTATCGCTGTCAACCAAACAAATAGTTTTTCAGATAATTTTCTGTCCAGACTTCACCGAAACTGCGATTCAGTAATGGAACACCTGGATAATTGAGGCGATGTTGATTTTTGTAGTGCTGTAGTTTTTGTGTATGAAGCCTTGCTTGCTGTGGATTACAAGGTTGCGGTTTTGAAAACAACTCCATCAACGCCTGCCAAATCTGCAAATGTAGCTGCATTAACTCTGTCAATTGTTCCATACTAGGGGAGCGAACAAAAATATCATTGCCAGAACGCGATTCCAAATACCAAGCAGACATTTCGGTTTCGGGTGATAAATAATTTATCTGCTTTCTTGCTTGCTGCAATAAACCGCTAACCGTCTGCTCTTCGCTGCCTGTTAATAAACACTTTGCATCAATCACCGCCACAATGGGTTTCTCAGATAAGCAGACAAATTCTGCGGCGTAAACAGGTGTCTGCGTATCAGTTTCAGGAAAAAACAGGAAATTGGCAATTTCAATTTTAGCGGAGCTAAGTGTAGCACTGCGTAACTCCCCCACGCCTGCGACGTTTAAAAACTGATTTTTTAAAGATAATTCGCCTTGTTGCTCGGCGCGGCTGATGTAGGCAATTTCAGCGGGTAAAACGTGCAGTTCTGGCGACAAAGGCTGCAATAAAGTGATTGTTTCGGTAATTAATTGGGAAAATTGATTCATCGTATCTGGTTCGCTTGGGTTTCAAACCATTTTGCGGCGGCATAACTGATGGTTGTTAAAACCGCTTGTTGATTAAAAAATTTGATGGTTTTCAGAATTTGCTCTGATGGGGGATGATAAAAATACGCTAACGCCGAACAAATTACCGCAGGCGAACGACCAATCCCTTGTTGGCAAAACACATAACTTGAAGTCTGATGTTTTAACCAGTCAATCAGTTGTTGCACGGCATTAAAAAACGCTAACTTTTCAGCTTCAGAACTTTGTTGGCAATAGACATCAGCGTCAATACTCTGTATTTGTTCAGGTTTAACAACTGCACCAGTAGAAAACACATCTTTGAAAGTAAATTGCACAATCGTGAAGTCAGCCAATTGCTCGGCAGTATAAAGCTTAAATAAATCAATCCCGCTCAAATTCAGCAAATGGAGAATACCTTGTTTTTTCAATTCAGTCAGCTTGTTAGGCGAGGGGAACTCACCTTGACTGAGAAATTGAATGACTCTATACATTTTCAGCCTGTATCAGATAATAATTCTTTAACGAGTCAAAATAAGTGTATCGCTCCTCACTGTCTGAGACTTGGCGGCTAGTGTGATTGCATAAATGAAACCCGCCCCACCGCTCTGAGTTCAAATGATTCGTGGCTAAAAGCTGGGTCAATTCGGTCAGTTTCAGACACGGCAAATCTGCTATATCCCATAAAATATGAAACGTGTCTGCATAATCATATAAGCTGCTAAAGTTTTGCGCTTCAGCATAATGAATTAAAACAATAACCTGTTTGCAAACACTGGCTTGACTCAGGGCAATAATTAACGCGCTGATTTGATGTAACTCGGATGACGCAGTTCGCGGTGCAAAGATAACTGGCGCAGGCATTTTAGGTTGTTTTTGTGCCAAGAGCTGAAAAATATCTTTCTTTTTAAACGAAAAAAAACCTTTTTTTTCAGGTTCAGGTGCGGTCAATACCTGCGTTAATGCGTATTTTTTATTGGGTTTATTGGGAAGAACCCGTGACAATAGACTGTTGCAGGACAGTTCAAGCAACACGCTGTCAGTAAAATCAATGTTTTTTATCTGTTTTAATAATAACGCCGTCCAGGGATGTGAATAAAAAATACAGTGCAAAGGTTTCGCGTTAAGATGAGACATACAATTATTCTCCGTCTGCTTTAAAGCAAGTTATTTGGTGTTTTTGATGGGAACAGCCAGCAGAAGTCACCAGCCAGCGGTGATTTAAACTTAATTCTAGGGCATCAATCTGCAAAGAGCTTGGCAAGGTGGTGATGAGTTTGGGGATTAACTCAGTACCGCATAAATACAATTGATGGTTGCTATTAAGCCAAAATAAGTAGCCTTGCGTATGACCATAATGCACAATTTCCTGCGTTGAAATAATCAAATGACGCGGGGGTTCAAGCTCGGCCAATGCCCACATCACATAGCGAGAGCCATTCTCAATATCAAGTGTTAAGGCTAATGCCGTATTTTGATTCGCTGTAAGCGCGATAATGAAAGCATTTAATCGCCATTTTTGAATCACATGAGTTTGCCTATCACGCAAAATCAAATCCTGATTACTGGCTCCGCCACTTGAACAAAAGTTGCCATTTTCAAAAATATAGGCAAGTGGCGTAGAAAAATAATGCGGTTGGGAAAATTTATACACCTGCTTGCTATGCAAATCGCAATAAACCGTATCGTGTTTAGTGCGCAGTAATAAATAATTGCCATTGCTGTGAAAATGGTTAATATTTTTATTGAAAGTATAAACACACTGCCGCTGATAATTTTGCAAATCAAATCGAAACAGTTTCACAGAACTGGTATAAAAAAAACTGTCGCTTTGATGCGTTTGCGTCATGCCATTTTTTAGCACAATATCGTGTTTATTATTTTCAGCATTAATCAACTCAATGTGACTATCGTATTCCAGACCGACAATCGGTTGATTATGTAGTTCAAAAATCAACAACTTATTTTGCTGTGAAGTAATATTAAACTGATGTACCTGCTGAAAACCTGTCGGGATGATTTGTTGTTTTACTTTTGTCAACTGTGGCAGCGTGTTTTTAACAGGTTCTGCAATCCGTTCACCCCGACGAATTGCGGCAAGAATCAATAATGCGGTTTTAGCATCCGCAATTCGTAACTCAGGGTCTTTTTCCAATAAACGCTCAATAAAATTGCGGAGTAGCAAGTCGGTTATTTGTTCTAAATCAGGTAGTTTGCTTAAATGAGCGCGTTTAATTTCATCGGGCATTCCTAAAAAGGGGCGTTGTCCTGTCAAAAGTTCATACGCCACAATCCCTAGGCTATACAAATCACTGTTATAAAAAAAATGGTCATATAAACGCTCAGGCGCAATATACGCGGGAGTTCCCACGCCATAGCGAGATTCTTGTGCCTCGCGTAACGAACAGGTTGCACCTAAATCAGCCAATACAAATTGCGGCGAAAGTGATGGGCTTAAACGTAAAAAAATATTGCCAGGTTTAATATCACAATGAATGCGTTTATTTTCATTTAGATAAATCAGAGCCTGTAAGATGTCTTCCAAACAGCGATAGCAAAAATCCACCTCTGCTTTGCCTTGCGTTGCTAACCACTCTTGCAGAGTGCCATCCTGAAAAAACTCATACACCATGCAAGGTCGGTTGTCGCCTAAATAAAATGTGTCTAAACAGGCAATCAGGTTAGGATGCGTTACCCCAAATCCTGACATTTCGCGTAAATACATCCCTTGCGCGTCCGTTTCAAAACACTTTAACACCACTTCTTTGGCGTTATTTTTAGTAAAAGCCCGATACAGCGTACTGTTCGGGCTTTCATAGATAATCTTGTCAAAACAATAGTAAGACATCAAATTACATAACGCGCAAGCGACCTAAGGCATCTTCAATATCAACCGAGCTGTTGTTAAGTTGTTCCTGTAAGGCTTCAATTCTGGCTCTGCCTGAAATCAACAAGTCACAATTGTGCTGATCGCCACTGTGTTGCCAACTGGTTTCTATGCAGCCTAAGGTGTTTTGGCTAATATTTTCAAAAAACGCCCGCAATAATCCAGTAATCATATAATTAACCGAACCTGTTACTAATTGGCTTAAGTTGGCATCAAACAAACCGTTTTTAAGATTGACCCGAATAATTCCGTATTGTTCGGCATCTGTCAGCGAAATACTGAGTTTACCCCAGCCTTGTTTGGAAAAATAACTTTCAATTAAGTTGCAAAAGTCTTTCACCGACAGTTGCTCAATTTCTTGCTGAATCCGAATTTTAAACTCTTTTTTGAGTCGCCCAATTTCCCATTTACCCCAAAGATAGCCGCAATTATTAAAAATAAGCCTCCAGGCCTCGCCTGTTTCATAATAGAGCGCGTCATAAATTCCAAGGATTAAATCAGAGCTTAAATAAATCACCCTATCCGTTGTGCCAGTGACTTTGCCGCCCACCAAATCATACTCACAATACTCTGCGGCAAACATTTGGTTGAGAACCTGCATGGTTAATTTTGTTTCATCTATCATCATCAAAACTCCAGGGATTATTCAGAGGCTAATATATCGCACGACATTTGCAGCAACGGTTCGATTAAAGCATAAGTTGTAGGCGTTAGTTTCTGATGAAAATTACGTTTCAGACGGGCATAAGTTTCATAGATTGCACTACGTCCAAGTGTTTGCGGCATTTTGTCTGCTTCTAATGTCACCAGATGATGCGTGGGCAATGAGACTTCCTTGTTTCTTTTGGGAAAAGAAAAGGCTTGCAGAATGGTTTTTAACCAAATCAAAAACTTGTCACGCAGCCATTGCGGATCATCCATCAACATTGCAGCCACCGCATAAGTGCTGACATAATTAATATCACGATGGGCTTTTTCATCCGCCAGTTTATGATAGGTCATAAAAGGATACATGGCGAAAATCTCTTTAACAGTCATATTCACCACTTCTGCTTGAACGGCTCTGATTTCATGCGCAGCTTTGGCGCGATTCACATGGTCGGGCAAGGTGGTGCAATACAGTTTTAACTCCTCGTTGCTTAAATGCCGACTTTCTGACTCAATAAACATTTTCTTCAACTGGGGATGATTTCTAACACTGGCATTGGTATTCATGGTGTTGTCTCTCAAACATTAAATGGATTCAAAATGGTGACAATCTTGGTATCTGTAATTAACTGCAAGGCAAAGTTTAGAAATAATTTGGGGTATCTGGCGCAAGTTTTGTGATTTTTTCTGTTTCTTGCTCAAGCTGGCGTAAAAAATCCAAATCGCTAACGACTGCTTTATTGGTAAAAGTAGCTCCTAACGCTTTGTGTGTTTGCAATTGCTCTTGATTTTGATTTTGAGGGAATTTAGCGGCAGTGTCCTCCTTAAGCGAGGATTTTTTTACAGTCCAAGGTAGGGCTTGAAAATAACTGCGACAATCTTGGGTTTGTGAAATGACCTGAGTTTTTTCTTCAATATGTTGGAAAAAATCCTGTTCCGATGGCACAGACTCATCCAGAAACGACATATCCAAAACACTTTCTTGTTCAAGATTGGCGTGTTCTACGGATAACTGACTTTCCTCTTCACGAACCCACGGCAGACTTTGAAAATAATCTCCACAGATTTGCACAGCAGAATCGGCGGGCGTTTCTGACTG
>JAIFMS010000007.1 GCA_020048335.1 Methylococcaceae bacterium
TGACTTTAAGCGCGGGCGAAAAGGTTTGTCCTTGGTCAGGTGAAGACTGCACATAAAGCGTGTTATCACTCACAAAAGCTATCCATAGCAGCCCTTGCTCATCAAATGTCGCACTCATCGTTTTAGCGCATTCACGTTGTGTGCCTTGGCAATCAGGCGGGGTAGCAGAATTTGATTGGGGCGTGTTAGGGGGAGTATGCTCTGCTATGGCTTGATTCGCATAGCCTGAGAGAGCCAATAAAGCGGTACTTAAACAAAGATAAGTTTTAAATCCATGCAATCGTTTCATTTCAATGTGTCATCCAGTGAGAAAATAAATTGCTCAGTGTAGGGCAGCGTGGGTTAATTTTGCAATCCTTAACTGACGTTTTTTTAAACTCAGGTTACTTAAGCAATGCTGCAAATTCAATTAAGGTTTTAGATAAATTCGCTATATCAAACAACTGTGCTTGGGTTTTTAAAGTCGTTGCCCAATTTTTCAATGCAGTGCAATCGTATTGATGGGCTAATTCTAATAGCTCTTCTGCTAATTCAATCAGCCTATCCACTTCCATTACCCCCGCTAAACTGAATTTTTTAATCTTTTCTTGATAATCAGAAAGTAAAATGGCTAATAATTCAGAATTGACTGTTTCTGCCATCGGTTTAGTTACTTCAATTGCCGTTATCTCTGAGGTTATTTGCTCAATTTCACGGTGCGGTAAAAAAGATTGCATCGCCTTTAATAATTTACCTTTATTCACAGGTTTATTTAATTGCAAATCATAAAAAACAAATTCTTTTTCTTCGCCTTGTAAAACAGAGGCACTAATCATAATAATCGGCACAGTGGCATAATCAGGCAAGGCTTTAATATGCTGACAGACTTCATCCCCACTCATTTTCGGTAAACGCTTGTCCATTAAAATTAAATCAAAGGGCTGTTGAGTGACTAAAGTTAAAGCTTGTTCAGCGGTTTCTGCTTCAATAAAAGTTAATTCTGGCAATTCTACAAAATAAGACACAATGAGCTGGCGATTAAGGGTTATATCATCAACTAATAAAATCTGTGCAGGCTGAAAATGAATGGCTTTGGGCTGCGAAATGCGTTTTTTGGGTTTTTCTTTTAGCGTATCAGTCAGAATTTCAACCTGATTTAATTGAATACTAAAACAACTTCCCTTTCCCACTTCACTGGTCACCGAAAGATGACCACCCATGAGTTCTGCCAAGCGTTTAGAAATAGTTAAACCTAACCCTGTCCCACCAAATTTGACACTTTGATTTTCTTGTTGGGTAAAGGCTGCAAAAATTTTGTCTTGTTGCGCTTGTGAAATACCAATTCCACTGTCATAGACTTCAATTTTTAAATTGAGTTTATTAATAGCCGTTTTAAAATTGACACTGACTTGAATTTTTATAAAACCTTGTTCGGTAAATTTAATCGCATTACCAACTAAATTTAATAGCACTTGCCGCAAACGAATTTCATCCAGCAACAACATTTGCGGTAATGCTTCATCCATTGATACGGACAGCTCAATACTTTTATCCTCGGCTTTTTGCGAAAAAATCAACTGAATATCATTGACAATACTTTCCACTGACACCGGGCTGTATTGCAGGGTAAACTTACCTGCCTCAATTTTGGATAAATCTAAAATATCATTAATTAATTGCAATAAGGTTTTACCACTGCGCTGAATTGCATCCAAATAATAGCAGTGCATAGAATCTGTTATTAAATCACTTAAAATATCACTAAAGCCTAAAATGGCATTCATCGGTGTGCGGATTTCATGGCTCATATTGGCTAAGAATTCAGATTTGGCACGACTGGCCGCTTCTGCCTGTTCTTTTGCCGCTATTAATTCAAACGTGCGCTGTTTAACTTGCTCTTCTAAATGCTCTTGCTGGTATTGCAATTGCTGGTCGCGCTTTTGAATTTCCTCCAGCATTGAATTGAAATTAGTAATTAATAGCCCTATTTCATCGTTAGTGTTATTGCGAAAACGGGGCGTGTAATCTTGATTTTTTGAAACATAATCTGCCATTTTTGCCAATTTTAAAATCGGGGCAATGGTTTTGCTGCTTAAGTTTTTTCCTAATTTAATTCCTAATGCCATACTGGCAATAGATAATAAAATCATCATAAAAAGATTTTGACTGACATCCAGCCAAGTTGCGCGAATATCTGCATAAACCACAACATGACCAATTTCCTCATTACTCTGCCTAATCGTTTGCGTCACTTGCAGTTGTGTAGGCAGCAGCGCGGCGAGCGTGTTTTCTAATAATAAATCTAACCTACTGGGTTGTTTATATAACGGCGGGGTGTAACTGGCAAAGAGCTTGCCTTTGGCATCATAAATAACCGCTTTGTTAATTCTAACTTCCGCTTGCAGCGCACCTAATGTAGATTGCGCTTGGCTTGCATCCCCGAATAGCAAAGCCGCCTGACTGTTTTGGCTAATGACCAACGTTAAACCTTGTAATTGAGTTTGGGTCGTTTGATAACTATTAAAAACCGTGCTTCCTGTAAATAACAGGGTTGTTAAGGTACAGGCAAGACCAATACTGAGCAGTAAAATCAAAGAAATTTCTTGGGTCAGATTACGATAGTGATATCTCATTGCAAAATCTCATCGGCAAGCTGTAATAATTGACTGGAAATGGTTAATCCCGCTTTTTTCGCCGCGCTTAAATTGATGTCAAACCGCAAACGGTTGTCTAATTCTTTCATGCCTATCATGCCGCCTTCTTTTACAAAATCAGGTTTATCACTGATGGTGAGAATAGGCAGTGTATTGATGGCTGATAGCATTTTTTCACTTTGTGGCGTGCCAATCAAATTCATAAAAAGCATATTACAGTGGGTTAGTTTACTGTCTAGTTCGAGAAAACGCACTTGAATAGGTCGGGCATTGACTTTTTTGCCTTGCAGCAAAGCAAGATTAACGCTCAAGGGTTGAGAACTGCTGACACAAAGCAGCAAAGGGGCTGTGGATTCAGACTCTGACCAGGTAACAAATTTTGCAAAATTGTAAATAAAGCTGAGTTTGATTTGTTGTTCGGTATCGCTGCTTGCGCAAGCGGATGACGGTGAAAAAATTAAAAATAGACAGCACTTCAAAATAAATTGATAAAGTTTAAAAACACATGATTTTTTCATCCCTATCGCCATTAAAACGAAAAGCTGACTTTGCCAAATACACTGCGTTGAATTTGGGTTTTAGGCAATTCAGATACCGTGTTAGAAAATTCAAGGTGTTGACGCTCAAATAAGTTTTGTCCCACTAGCGACAACTCGACATTTTTAAGCGGCTTCCAACCCACGCGCAAATCCAAAGCAACATAACTTGGCATGGTGTAATAATCGACCTTATCCACATAACGCAGCAGAGTATCGACCTCAATATGCTGGGGTAAATTGATTGAGGTTTTAAAATGAAACTGCTGTTGGGGCGTGTCACCTTCAGCGCGTTCACCATCGGAAAATACGGCGTTTTTAGGTGTATGTAAGCTGGTTTTTATAAACCAATAGGAAGGTTGAAATTTTAACCAATCAGTGGGTTGCCATTGCGCGGTGAGTTCAACGCCTAACGATTCGCCCGTCATTTTATTGGTAAATTGGGCGGGTATTTCAAGATGCGGCGTTGGCGTAAGTACCACATTGGGCGATAAAATTTCCACCGCTTGCAAGCGATCATAATTGTTATAAAACATCGCAACATCAAAAGATAAGGTTGCAGTCGGCTGCCAGCGATAGCCCAATTCGTATTCCAAAACCGTTTCAGATTTTATCTGAGGATTACCACTGGCTGAGACTAAAGCAGGTAAGGGCAATGGCTCTGACACAGTATTAGTTAATCTGTCTAGACTTTTGCTGGCAATATTAGGAATCCGCACCGCGCGGGAAATAGCTCCCCACACCGTTTGCGTTTCATCGGCTTTCCATAATAAGCGAATATTGGGCTGTACTTCAAAGCCAGTAAAGTCATTGTGTTCCAAACGCGCACCGAGGGTGAGTTTTAGCTCATCAGGCAATAAAGCGATGTCATCTTGTAAAAACGCGCTAAATAATTGTAAATTTCCCTGTGTAGGATTAAAACTCAATTTCGGGCTTTGATTAGTGGCATATTTAAAGTAACGATAGCCTAATCCCCAAATAATATCGTGGCTATCTAAGCCACTGAAACGATGCTGAAAATCAACGTCAAGGGTTTTTTCGTGAAGCTTAAAAGGGGTGACTAACAACCAGTCACTATCATCTTGCTTGTAATAAAACTGGAGTGCTGTTTCTGACGTTGCAGAGGCTTTATGTGTCCAGCGGGTTTGAATATTGCCGCCTTGAAAGGTGGTTGGTGAATCTTGATTGGCTAAAATCTGCCCAGAACTTAGTGCGAAATTTTCTTTGTTGCCAGTGCGTGAATAATAGATGTCACCTTGGGTAATCAGCGTATCTTGTGTGGTGACTGCCCATTTGGTTTTAAAGCCGCCTTGATAATTTTCCCAATCATCTTGCGCATTTTCACCGCTCACTGTTTTGTTGTTGTTACGTTTGAACGCTTTGCCATAAACCCGATAATCAAAATTATCACCGATTTTCCCGCCATAACGCACACTACCAAAGCCTTGCTCCTGATTGCCAGCACCTCCGGTGAACAATGCGCCATGCGTATCGGTAGCGGATTTAGTGATGATATTAATCACGCCATTAACCGCATTTGCGCCCCACATCGCCGCCCCTGCACCGCGTATCACCTCAATCCGCTCAATATCGTCTAACATTGTATCTTCACGCCCCCAAAACACCCCTGAAAAAGTTGGTGTATAAATCGCTCTGCCGTCCATTAATACCAACAAATTGGTTGAAAAGCGTCCATTAAAACCGCGTGAACTAATCGCCCATTTATTCGCATCAATTTGTGCCACTTGCAAACCTGGCACTAGCCGCAACGCATCTGGAATACTGGTTGCACCAGAACGGCGAATATCTTCGTTTGAAACAACAAAAATAGCCGCCGCCGAATCTTTTACGCTTTGCTCTTTTTTATTAACAGAAGAATTAAGCTGTAACGTCATTAATTGTTCCAGTGGCATCGCTAAAAAGTCATCCAAAGCCTGCTTAGGTTTTGTCTCAGCAGCGTGGAGACTGTTTATAAAGGCACTTAAAATGAGCAAGGTGACTTTTTTCATCCTGCAAAATCCTGTTAATTTGTTTAATTATCAAGCATCATATCAAACCCCTGTAACGTTTTGGATAAATTCGCTATATCAAACAACTCAGCTTGGGTTTTTAAAGTAGTTGCCCAATTTATCAACACCGTACAATCATATTGATGGGCTAATTTTAATAGCTCTTCTGCTAATTCAATCATCCTATCCACTTCCATTACCCCAGCTAAACTAAATTTTTTAATCTTTTCTTGATAATCAGCAAGTAAAATGGTTAATAATTCAGGATTGATTGTTTCTGTCATTGGTTGAGTTACTTCAATTGCCGTTATCTCTGAGGTTGTTTGTTCAATTTCACTGTGCGGCAAAAAAGATTGCATCGCTTTTAATAACTCACTTTTATTGACAGGTTTATTTAATTGCAAATCATAAAAAACAGGTTTATTTTCTTCGGCTTGTAAAACAGAGGCACTAATCATAATAATCGGCACAGTGGCATAGTTTCGTTCCGCTCTAATCAGTTCACAGACCATATCGCCATCCATATAAGGCAACTGTTTATCCATAAAAATTAAATCAAACTGTTGTTCAGCAATTAATGTTAGCGATTGAAGTCCGTGTTCTGCTTCGATAATCTCAATCTCAGGGTAATCTTGCAAATAGGTTTTAATCAAACGTCGATCTAATTCAATATCATCCACTAATAACAACTTTGCGGATTGAAAATGAATTATTTTGGGC
Organism: Methylococcaceae bacterium; assembly: GCA_020048335.1. GTDB lineage: Bacteria > Pseudomonadota > Gammaproteobacteria > Methylococcales > Methylomonadaceae > CAIQWF01. The sequence goes on from JAIFMS010000007.1 coordinate 5,899, forward strand.
AGCGAAATTAAGTCTGCTGATTTTTCTTTGAACCCATCTGTCAAAATTTCAACTTGATTTAATTGAATGGTAAAACAACTTCCCTTTCCAACTTTACTTTGTACAGAAAGATGACCGCTCATTAATTCTGTCAAGCGTTTAGAAATAGTCAAACCTAAACCTGTACCTCCAAGACCGACATTTTGATTATCTTGTTGGGTAAAGGCTGCAAAAATCTTATCTTGTTGCGCTTGTGGAATACCAATACCACTGTCTTCAATAGCTATGATTAAATTCACACGACCTTCCTGATTTTTAACACTTGAAAGGTCTGATTGGCAAGATACGCTAATCCGAATGAAGCCTTGTTCGGTAAATTTAATCGCATTGCCCACTAAATTTAATAATATTTGCTGCAAGCGAATTTCATCCAACATTAGCATTTGCGGTAATGATTCATCCATCAACACAGACAACTCAATGCTTTTATCGGCGGCTTTTTGCGAAAAAATAAGCTGAATATCATTGACAATGGTTTTGACTGAAACAGGGGCATATTGCAGGGTAAATTTACCTGCCTCAATTTTGGATAAATCTAAAATGTCATTAATGAGTTGTAATAAGGTTTTGCCACTGCGCTGAATTGCATCTAAATAATAGCGATGAGTCTCATCTGTTATTAAATTAGTTAAAATATCGCTAAAGCCTAAAATCGCATTCATGGGGGTACGGATTTCATGACTCATATTGGCTAAGAATTCGCTTTTTGCTTGATTGGCAAGTTCAGCCGCATTTTTAGCTTGCTGTAATTCAATTTCGGTTTGTTTGCGCTCAGTAATATCCAGTTTTATCCCTACATAATGGGTAATTTCCCCCAATGAATTTTTAACTGGTGAAATATGCGTTTCATCCCAGTAGAGTTCACCATTTTTGCGCTGATTTTGTAATTCACCGTGCCAAATTTCCCCTTGTCTGAGGGTATGCCACATTTGCTCATAAACCGCTGGCGGGGTTAAGCGTGATTGCAGAAAGCGTGGATTTTCTCCTAACACTTCTTGCTTGCTATACCCTGTGACCTCAGTAAACTTAGGATTCACATACAACAAACAAGTCTCTGCATCAGTAATAATGACTGAAGCTGGACTTTGCTCAATTGCAACCGATAAAACCTGTAATTGTTGTTTATCTTCTTTGAGTTCTGTAATGTCGCTGACAAAACCATGCCATAAAGTCGAACCGTCTGTATCGCGCTGCGGATTAGCATTACCGCCTAACCAGCGTACAGTGCCATCATCAAGCTGTATCCGAAACTCACAAAACCACATTTCCAGCGTTTGCATAGAGTGCTGAATCGAAGCCATAAAGGATTCAAAATCATCAGGATGAACGCGGTTAAATACGGTATGCACATCCTGATAAACTTGCTCTGGAGTTAATCTAAACGTATCAGCAACCCCCTCACTGCAATAAGGCACGCTAAACTGTCCATTAGCCGCCATTTTAAATTGATAAACCACACCTTGCACACGACTGGCGATTTTTTGCAAGCGTTCAAAGGCTTGATGTTCGGCTAATTGGGCGCGATTTTTTTCGTCCAAATATTTTTCCATACACATCAGCACAAAACCAAAAGAAGTGCCAACAATCGTGATAGTGGTGAATAAATAGAAAATACGTTGTATGCCATTGGTGTGCAATAAGATTTGCTCAGGTTGCGGATGCCAAAACCCATAATAGAACGCGCGTATTAATGCTAAGGTTGCGATACAAGCAAAAATATTTCTGGTTAACCGCTGACTAAAAGGGCAAATTCCGTGCTGTTGAGTCAATAACACTGCGCTACTTGCAAACAACAAAATCGCAAGAGTTAACGATGTCACCACGATTTTGGCATTCATATTAAAATGAAAATAGATAAAATAAACGTTGCCAATAAAACAAAAAGCTAACACGAAATAAACCCATTTTTTCGGTACAGATAGTGCTTTAAAGGCGACCAAAGCATAAAAATAATAAGCGACACCGATACTCGCAAACATTGAGTTAATGACTATTAAAAAAGAATTGGAGATAACGCCCTTTAAAATTATTAAAATCCAACTGATGCCCAGCAATAACAGCGCGACTGACCAATGCTGAATTCCTTTAATATCACTAAAATGACTGCGTGACACAGTAAATAAACAAGCACTCATTAAAAATGAGAGAATGATATTTAGAACGCTGAGGGTAAAAAGGTCAATCTGCATGAAAATAACTCGCTCAGTTATAAATTTATTAATTACTTCAACAAATTGTCAAAGCTGCTTAAAGTTTTCGATAAATTGGCTATATCAAATAATTCTGCTTGCGTTTTTAAATCTGTTGCCCAATTTGTCAACACCGTACAATCATAGCGATGGGCTAATTTTAATAGCTCTTCTGCTAATTCAATCAGCACATCAACTTCCATGACCCCCGATAAACTAAATTTTTTTAATCGCTCGCGATAGTCTTGATTTAATAACGCTTGCAATTTAGGATTCATTATTTCTGCCATCGGTTTAGTGACTTCAATTGCGGTTATCTCTGAGGTTGTTTGCTCAATTTCACTGTGCGGTAAAAAAGATTGCATCGCTTTTAATAGCTCACTTTTATTGACAGGTTTATTTAATTGCAAATCATAAAAAACAGATTTATTTTCTTCGGCTTGTAAAACAGAGGCACTAATCATAATAATCGGCACAGTGGCATAATCAGGTAAGGCTTTTATATGCTGACAGACTTCATCCCCACTCATTTTCGGTAAACGCCTATCCATTAAAATTAAATCAAAGGGCTGTTGGATAACTAAAGTCAAAGCCTGTTCAGCAGTTTGAGCTTCAACAAAAGTCAATTCTGGCAACTCTACAAAATAAGACACAATAAGCTGGCGATTAAGAGCAATATCATCCACTAATAAAATGAGTGCAGGCTGAAAATGAATAGTTTTTGGCAGCGAAATTAAGTCTGCGGGTTTTTCTTTTAGCCTATCGGTCAAAATTTCAACCTGCTTTAATTGAATGCTAAAACAACTTCCCTTTCCAACTTTACTTTTTACAGAAAGACGACCGCCCATCAGTTCTGCCAAGCGTTTAGAAATGGTTAAACCTAACCCTGTCCCACCAAATTTGACACTTTGATTTTCTTGTTGGGTAAAGGCTGCAAAAATTTTGTCTTGCTGTTCTTTTGAAATACCCATTCCACTATCATAGACTTCAATCTTTAAATTGAGTTTGTTAATATCGGTTTTAAAATAAACGGCGACTCGAATTTTGATAAAACCTTGTTCGGTAAATTTAATCGCATTACCGACTAAATTTAATAACACTTGCCGCAATCTAATTTCATCTAATAACAGTGCATCGGGAAGTTTTTTATCAAAAGAGACTGACAGCTCAATGCTTTTATCCTCGGCTTTTTGCGAAAAAATAAGCTGAATATCCTTGACAATCGTTTTGACTGAAACAGGGGCATATTGCAAAGTGAATTTACCTGCCTCAATTTTGGATAAATCTAAAATGTCATTAATTAATTGCAATAAGGTTTTGCCACTGCGCTGAATGGCATCTAAATAATAGCGGTGCGTGGAATCGGTAATTAAATTATTTAAAATATCGCTAAAGCCTAAGATTGCATTCATCGGGGTGCGGATTTCATGGCTCATATTGGCAAGAAATTCGGTTTTAACCCGATTGGCATTTTCAGCGGCTTCTTTGGCTTGGCGCAGTTCGAGTTCGACTTTTTTGTATTCGGTAATGTCACGACTAATGCCAAAAATGCCTATTACTTTTCGATTGTCCAAATCAAACACCGGCCATTTGCTGGAGCTGACCCAACGTTGGCTGCCATCTTCGTTGTAATAAGGATTAATTTTGTTTAGCAATGGCTGACCTTGCTCAAAAACTGGCAACTCTTCTTCGGAGTAAATTTTTGCGGTGTCGGTGGGGAATATCTCAAAATCATGTTTGCCGACCATGTCACGCCAACTTTTATGCTGGGTAATGTTTGCTAAAGTTTGACTGCAAAAACGCATCCGACTATCGTGGTCTTTAAAATAAATAAAATCGGAAGTGTTTTCCAAAAAGGTAACAAAATCACGATTTAATTCACGCAGTTGCTGTTCGGCTTGTTTTCGTTCACTAATGTCATACAACATCACCAAATGCACATATTCAAACGTGTCTAAAATCGCTGACGCATTCACTAGCACGGTTTTGAACTCACCATTTTTACAGCAGATACTCAGTTCCAGCGGCGCAAAAATCTGGCGTTCACTTTCGGCTTGTTTAAGTGAGGCTTGCCAAGTATCTAGCACCCATTGCCGATAAGCAGGGTCAGGATAAGCTTTTTGCCACCACTGTGACAGAGTTGGAATATCCGTTAAGTCATAACCAAAGGTTTGGATAAAGGCGTTATTTAAAAACGTGATGTTTTGTTGCTGGTCATTTAACGCTAATGGGATTGGGGAAACTTGAATAATGGCGCGGAATTGGGCTTCACTTATTCTAAGTGCCTCTTCGATTTGTTTGCGCTCGGTAATATCTTCATAAAGCCCTAATAAACCGATAGTTTCATTTTCCTGATTTTTAAGCAGCACTTTCGAGGTTCGCAGCCAAAGCGTTTTTCCATCAGGTGTGGTTTGCGGTTCATCATAAGAAATTTTGCTTACGCCAGATTCAATCACCTGCTTGTCAGCACTACGATAAAGCTCTGCTTGTTCACGCCAGCCCATTTGATAATCATCTTTACCAATCACCTCCTCTGGATTTGACATACCTGCATCTTTAGCAAAACTCATGTTACATCCCAAATAATTGAGCTTGCAATCTTTCCAAAACACCCTGATGGGTGCAGTATCAATGACTTTTAGCAATAAATTTTTTGCCTCTGCTGTTGCAACTTCTGATTTTTTGCGTTCGGTGATGTTTTCATGACTAATCACTACCCCCTTCTGCGTACCGTATAAAGGTAAAATCCGCATATAAAACCAGCGGTGCTCTTCAGGTAAATGGCAGGGGTATTCCAATGTAAAGCTGTCGTGCGTCCCTGCTAAAACGACCAGAATGCCACGTTGAACCTTGACAACCTCATCAAAACAGGCTTCATCAAACGCTTTTTCGCAGATGTCGAAGTAACTTGTTCCTAGCCCATAGTTAAAAGTTTGTGGTAAACCATTTTCATTGCCAAATTGCCGCCATGCTTCATTGACGGCGATAATTGTTCCG
>JAIFMS010000159.1 GCA_020048335.1 Methylococcaceae bacterium
AAATTTAGCTGAGATTACCGTAGAAACGCTTTTAACCATTCCAACTAAGGATTTACAGGCTTTTCAGGAAACATTGAGTGAAGCGATTAATCAACGTAAAGTGCAAGATAAAATTGAACTGCATAACGAAGTACACGCCTTAGTTTCAAATCGTGGCTATTCCTTAGATGAATTATTAGGCAATCCACCTAAGAAAATTAAAGTGGCTAAATATAGAAACCCTAGTAATAGCAAACAAGTTTGGGCAGGGCGCGGTAGAAAACCCAATTGGCTGCTTGAATTAATTGCAGCAGGCAGAAGTGTAGAAGAGTTTAAGATTTAATTTTAGCCCCCTTTATTTAAAGTGAAAAAGCAGCTTTTTTTAAAGGGGGATTTAAAACCTTAATCTTCTTTCACAAAGACCTTTCCTGCATCAATTCGAGTGGGAAAACAACGCATAGCTTCATAGGCAGGTGCGGATTTAACCTGCCCAGTTTTTACACAAAACCGCGCACCATGTCGCGAGCAAATAATTTCATCGCCTTCTATACGACCACTGGCTATTTCTGTGCCATCGTGAGTACAAACATCTTCAATCGCATAAAAGTTATCGTCTAATTTAAAGACTGCAATCGCCGTTCCCTCTATCTCAATTACGGTGTTTTCACCATTTGCTAATCCATCGACCGCAATTACTTCAACCCAGTCACTCATTATTTTCCCTCTTTATCTTCAATTGTTAATTAAACAGATAATTTAAGCTGCCACGCTTTAACCTGCGCCCGCAATTGTTGTTCATCAAAACTAAGCAGTTGCCGTTGTTTTAATAGGTGTTTTCCTGCTACCCAGACATCAGTTACTTGATGCCGAGACGCTGAATAAACCAATTGCGCAATCGGATGATATAACGGTTGGGTATATAAACAGTCCAAATCAATCGCCACCACATCCGCCGCTTTTCCTACCTCTAATGAACCACAAATCTTTTCCAGCCCCAAGGCTTTTGCCCCATTGAGGGTTGCCATTTTTAACACCGTCATCGCACTCACCGCACTTGCATCGTGTGCCACCCCTTTGGCAAGTAACGCCGCTGTACGCATTTCACCCAGCATATCTAAATCATCATTACTTGCTGCACCATCTGTGCCTAATGCGACATTAATGCCTGCCGCCAAGCATTGTGCGAGGGGATGAAAACCACTGGCAAGTTTTAAATTGGACTCAGGGCAATGCACAATCTGCACGCCTGTTTGTGCCACTAAGGCAATTTCAGCCGCGCTGAGTTGGGTCATGTGTACCGCAACACAGCGCGAGTTGAGTAAATCTAATGCAGCGAGCCGTTGCAAAGGGCTTTGCCCTGTTTGTGCTTGCTGTTGTTGAATTTCTTGCACGGATTCATGCAGATGAATATGGACAGGAATAGCCAGTTGTTTGGCATACGCGGCAATTTTTTTAAAGGATTCATCGGAGACAGTATAAGGGGCGTGCGGGGCAAACGCGGTGGAAATCAGCGGTTGTTGTTGCAAGGAGTCATGCAAGGCCAGTCCTTTTTGCAGATAGTGCGCCGAATTTTCTGCCCAAGCACTGGGAAAATCCATGATAATCAAGCCGATACAAGCCCGCATTCCGTGTTTAATGGCTTGCTGTGCAGTAATTTCAGGAAAAAAATACATATCGTTAAAACAGGTTGTGCCACTGGACAGCATTTCTGCAATCGCTAAATCTGTCCCCGTTTTGACAAAATCGGCACTCAGCCATTTTTTTTCTAACGGCCAAATATGATTTTCCAACCAATCCATCAGCGGCAAATCATCAGCAATACCCCGCAACAAGGTCATTGCCGCATGAGTATGTGTATTGACAAACCCAGGAATTAACGCATGGTCGGTTAACGTATGTTCAATATCGCCTTGATAGCGTTGCCGCGCTTGCAGAGTGGGTAACAAATCAATAATTAGCCCCGCATCAATCACCAAGCTAAAGTGTTCATGTACGGTATTTTCAGGTTCTACAGGAATAATCCAACGTGCGTGAATCACGCTATCGACTTGCATTATCTCCCACCCGGGGAGGCAATTGGCACAACAATAGCTTGTTGACTGCCCGAGCCGCCAACAACTTGGGGTGATTGTCCATTCCAATTTAATTGCGCTCGGGCTTGTAAATAACGAATATACAAATCAGGACTGTTATTGAAAGCGGCTATTTCCAATTTCAACCGTGCCGCTTGTCCCTCGCCATCTAAAATCTGCTTAGTTTTGTCCGCTTCTGCACGAATCACCGCCGATTTTGCCGCACCTGTTGCCGACTCAATGGCAGAATCGGCTTGCCCTTTTGCCGCAATCACTTTTTGCTGGGCTTTTGCTGTTTCAACCACTTGCTTGTTTTGTTCGGCAACGGCATCGTTTTTAGCACGCACCGCATTTTCATTGGATTCGACAAAAGTGGGGGAATAAATAATTTGGGCAATTTGCAAACTGTGCGGTTGTAGCCCAAATTGCTCAGTGACTGCCTCAAAAACCGCTTGCGTCACTTCGCTTTGAATCGCTTCGCGGTTTTGGGAAATAGAGGTGGTATTTTGTTTGTTAAATATCCGTCCCGCCCTATCGCGCACCACGGGAATGATGCTGTCTGCCACATCAACATTACCTGTTTTTCCCACTTCATACAGCAAATGATTGACCTTATTGCGGGGGATGGTAAAGTTAAAATTCATATCAAGGGTAATTTTTTGATTATCCACGGTATTGACATCAAAAGGCGGAATATGCAGCGTGGTTAAACTCACTTGCACCACGTCCACCGTATCAATAAAAGGAAGTTTTAAATGCGGTCCTGCGGCTAGCGGGTCTCTATATAACACATTTCCCATCCGGCGCACATTCGCCATTTCAGATGGATTGACCACATAAACGGCACTTGAAAATAACACAACGGCGGCGATGAAACCTGCCCCTATTTTAAACCACGCTCCGCTGGTATTGACTGTTGTAACCGCATTAACACCATTTTTTAATAGCCCCATGATTTTATCTCCACAAAAAATCTATCGCATAGATTACAATAAAACTTTCTTTTAACCTGTTCCACGTTTTTTGTAAAGCACTGCTTAAGCGTGCTGTGAAACCTTAATCTAAAAATTTAATTTCAAAAAGGATAGTCTATTATGAAAAAATTAATGTTGTTATTACTGTTGTCACAACCTGTGATAGCACAAGCGGAGGTTACGATTTCTGCCAACGTGCCAGCGCAGGCTAAAACGGTGGAAGGATTTGTGCCAAAGGGATGGAAGATTGAGCAGAAAATAGTGGGCGACTTAAATAAGGATAATATACCCGATACCGTTTTGGAATTAATTCAGCAACCTGTTGCAGCAGACGCTGATCCACAAAGAAAGCTGATTATCATTTTGCAAAATAAAGATAAAAGTTTGCATAAAGTGGCTGTCGCAGAAAAGCTATTGGCATGTCCTATTTGTATGGGAACGGTGGGAACGAATGCCGATATTAGCATTGTGAAAGGCGTGTTAATTGTTGACCATTTAACAGGTTCGCGCGAAACACAAGATACTATTCAGCGGTTTCGCTATGACGATAAAAGCGGGCGTTTTTTATTAATCGGAGCAGATATTGTCACAAATGACAGATTAACTTTAGATGGCACAAGCCAAAGCACCAATTATTTAACGGGTGAACAAATCATTGAAACGATAAAAAAGGAGAAAGTGGTTTCTAAGAAAAAATCAAAATTAGCCGTAAAGCCTACCTTTATTGAAGATGTTTCAAATCAATGAGGGTTACTTTTTTTTACTTAATGGCATTTAGCGACAGTTTCAATCGTCAATTTAGGTTGATAGCTTGTTAAAGAAGGGGCTAATTGGGATTTAGTTTTTTCACTTTTAAGGCGTAAATAAATCAGTGACCCTGTTTTGGGAATTTTTCTAAGATACGCATAAATTTGTTTTGCGCGTAAACTGCGTTGTGTCGTTAAAGCGCGGTCTTGTTCGGTAAAAATACCAAAAGAAAGGTCGCCTAAAAAAGGCTTTTCTTTGATTAAAAAGACCTCGCGTACCCCTAAGCTTTTGGCAATTTGCAGATTTTTGCGCGATTGCTCTAAACGCGCCGCAGCAGGATAATACACTTGATAACTAACGCCTATTACTTTGTTTTTACTTAGCTTTCGTGCCGCAGAATAGAGTCCTGCTTGCTGCTTTAACCAGTTATCTGCATCGGCTGGTGTGGCAAAGTGACCAATTTGATAGCATTGTTTTTTTAGTGGCACGACAACAGGGGCGGGTTTGGGGACGGGAGCTTTAAAAACAGGGTGTTCGATATTATTACCTGTTTGGGCGGATGCAATGGTTTGAACAGGGGGATTTAGATTTGCAGTGACCGTAAGATTATTTGACGGAATTTGTTCCACTTCAGCGAGCAATTGAATCTGTTTAGATTGATTTTCAACCTGTGCAATTTGAGACGAGTTTGGCTTGTCAAAGCCGCCTTCATTATATTGCCAAAAGAAAAAGAATAAATTTGCCAATAGCGTGATAAAAAACAGAATTTTCATAATGCGAAGTTAAGCAACAAGGGATAAGCCTTTTAGGACTAAATCAGGGTCGATGATGACAGGTTGTGACAAGTGAGCGGCAATCAGCAGCGCGTCTCCCCCTGTTAATAATAGCATAGCAGGGGCAGGTTGTTGTTTTAGGGTCTGCTCAATTAAACCAACAGCGGCATAGAGTGTGCCAGTGAAAATAGCTGCATCGGTAAATGTTGCCAGTTGTGCAGGATAGGTTTGGCTGGAAAAATTTAACTTGGCGGTATTGGTGGTAAGTGATTTTTTCATTAGGGTTAAACCAGGGGCGATAACGCCCCCTGCATGAATGCCGTGCGCGTTGATAAAGTCAAGGGTAATCGCAGAGCCACAATCGACTATCCAAGCGGCTTGTTGATACTGTTGCCAAGTGGCAAGTAAACACAGCCAACGGTCAACCCCTAATTTTTCAGGTTGCTGATAACCGCTGGTCACACCAAAGTTTTTAGCCGTTGCCTGCGCAATGCTTACTTCGATGTTTGACCATAACTGCTGCGCTAGTTCAATGATGCCGCTAACAATGTCAGGCGCGGCGACAGAGGAGATAGCGAGTTTTTCTGGGGGGGGTAACGATTGCCAGCGCGCTTGTAATTGGGTTTGCCAAGCGGTTTCTTTATAGGCTAAAGCAGGAAAGGTTTGTAAAGTTTGCGCGTGTTCGCAGCCCCATTTTAAGCGTGTATTGCCAATGTCGATGAGTATTTTCATGCGGTCTATTAATTTTTTTAGAACAAAGAAGGAAGCGTTTTGAAACGAGTAGCAAAATTAACTTGGCAATGTCGGCGCGGGACACAGGAGTTGGATAAATTATTGTTGCGGTATTTACAGCAGTGTTATCTTGGCGCGTCTCTTTTTGAACAGCAGCAATTTGAACACTTGCTAGACTTGCCAGATAATCAGTTATTGCAGTTGTTTTTTAATCCCAATCAGGAACAGACAGAATTTGCCGCGCTTATTTCCAACATCCGCCAACGTAGCTCTGTTTGAAATTCACAAGTCACGCAGGCTATTATTTTTATTGCTGTTTTTGCATAGCAGCGCGATAGTAGCTGGGTTGAGCAACGGCTTGGCGTGGTTTTATAAACTGTTTATCTGTGTTGCAATTGTAATAAGTTTATGGCGTTGTTTGCAACGGGAATGGTTTAATTTTCAATCCTATAGTCTTTGTTACAAAAAGACGGACTGGTTTATAAACGTTGCACAGGGCGATAGTCAGCTCTTGCAAATTTTACCCACAACGGTTGTCACCACGCAGCTTATTGTGCTGCATTATCAGCAACTAAAAAAACACCAAGTTTTGATTTTTAAAGATAGTTTGACTGCTGCCGATTATCGAACATTACAAGTTTTGCTAAAAATAACCTATTCTGTTAATCGTACAAAATAAAAAGCCCACTCGACGTGGGCTCTGTGTGCAGATTTATTATTGTTATTAGTTCTACGCTACTGCTACAAGAGCAGATGATGTGTATAAGCTGTTATATTATTATTATTATTGCCGTATAGGCCGCTCTCCTCCTCCTTACGTTTGGTCAGTTGACCTTGCCTAATCCGTTAAGCTTAGGTTCAGTTTAAGGTATTAAAACCGACTCGTCTAGAAAAAAATTTTTTTTTAAACAAATTATAGTGTCGAGTCAAAAACGTATTTATAATACAATGGGTTACAATGTATTAGTAAGCTCTAATTTAAGAAATCCACTGGCAAGTAGCGCGGTATTTTCAGAATTTAAATTAACGCTCTTCACGTTGTTGTTTTGCTTCCAATATAAAAAAGCGTAGCCGTTCTTCCAATACTTCTGCCAAATAACTGTCCAACGGGCGCATTTTTTGAGCCAGTTTAATTTGCAAAATCGCCGTTTCTGTCTGACCTATCGCATAGTAATATTCAGCTAAATAACGGTGCGATTGGGCTAATTGATTCAAATCCGCATACGATTGTGACATGAACTCTAAATATAACAGTTGCTCTTGTTTGACATTGGCTAACGACTTTAAAACCTGTTGGGCGGCTTTGGCTTGCCCTGCTTTCAATAAACTGCTGACATAATCAAACTTAATGGCATAATTATTGGGAAAGCGTTTGATAGCTTGTTGATAGATTTTAACAGCTTTATCATACTGTTTTCCCTCTAAAAATACCCGCGCTAACCCTGTTAAATAATGCGGTTGCTCAGGATAACGGTTGACTAAGTCCTGCAAGCCTTGTTCGGCGAGTCCCATTTTTTGCATTTTCAAATAGCTCAACGCTTCACCATATTGGGCAACCGCCCGTTGTTCGGTGAGACCTTGTAATTTAGTCAATTGAAAATAACGCAAGGTTGTCGGAGTATCCGTTTGAGTTAAAACACGCAATTTGGCTTTAATCAAAGCATAAGTTAAAGAATCAGGATATTGCCGATAAGGATACTGCTCGGCACGTCCTCGGGTATCCGAAATCCTAGAAACGGTGACAGGATGGGTTCGCAAAAATTCAGGAATGCCCGTCCCATAAAAACGGGTAGATTGTTCTAAACGTTCAAAAAAAAGGGGCATACTGCGTGGGTCATAATTGGCGGTCGCTAAGGTTTGCATTCCAATTCGGTCGGCCTCTTGTTCATTATCGCGGGTAAAATCAATTTGCGCCTGCATACTGCCCGCTTGAATTGCCATAATGGCCGCTTGTCCCATCTGCGGATTTTTTATCCCCAATAAAATCGCCGCCAACGTTGCTGCCGCGGTGGGAATTGACAAGCGACTTGCCGCTTCAAAGGCGCGATAAAGATGGCGTTGCGTCACATGAGCAATTTCATGTGCCATTACCGAAGTTAATTCACTTTCTGCCTCGGTCATTAAAAATAAGCCCGAATTGACCCCAATATAGCCACCAGGCCCTGCAAACGCATTAATCGTATTATCTAAAACCACAAAAAAATAAAACGGTTGATTTGGATTGTCGCTATTTAAGGCAAGCTTTCGCCCGACAGATTGAATATAGTGCGAAATTTCAGCATCTTCGTTGACCTCAACTTGTGCATGAAGCTGTCTAAAAAAAGCCTCGCCCAGTTCTTTTTCTTGTGCAGGTGAAATCAATGCTCCTGAAGAATCGCCCATATCGGGCAGCTGGATTTTTTCAATATCTTTTGCCAAGGGCAGCGGTGAAAACAGTGCCAAACATAGGCTAAAACCCAAAATAGAATTAAATTTCATCATCTTTAAATGTGCTGGCGCATATAATTTTCAAATGTTTGACTATCTAAGGGTTTACTAAATAAATAACCTTGATAATGAAAACAGCCTTGAGTTTTTAAAAAATCCAATTGTGCCTCTGTTTCAACCCCTTCTGCAATCACTGCCAAGCGCAAATGACGAGCCATTGAAATAATCGTTTCTACAATCACTTTATCATTATCATCATGCTCAATATCATCAACAAAGGCTTTATCTATTTTTAACTCATTCAACGGTAAACGCTTTAAATACGCAAGGGAAGAATACCCCGTACCAAAATCATCAATTGAAAAAGTAAATCCTAAACTTCTTAATTGCAGCATTTTTTCAATAGTTTGATCAATACGGTCTAAAAAAACACTTTCAGTTAATTCTAAAATAATCACAGCGGCATTGACTTGTGTTTCTGCGACTAATTTTGTGAGTTTTGGGAAAAAATCGACTTCTTTAAACTGTTTAGAACTGACATTAATTGAAATATGCTGATCTTTTTTTAACACCCCAGTTTCTAACCAAGTTTTTATTTGCAAAAAACTTTCTCGAAAAACCCAATACCCAATCTCCACAATAAGTCCTGCTTCCTCAGCAATAGGAACAAATTTATTGGGTGAAATAAAACCTAACTCAGGCACATTCCAGCGCAATAAAATCTCCGCCCCTGTGATTTTTTTTAAATGATTAAATTGTGGTTGATAATATAAGGTAAATTGTTCCAAACGAATAGCAGAGCGTAAATTTTTCTCAATTTCTAATCGTTTATCAGCCGCTTCCTGCATTTCAGAACGGTAAAATTGAAAGTTATTTCGACCATTATCTTTAGCACGATAGAGTGCCGTATCGGCTTGTTTTAAAACATGGGTTACATTTTGTTCTTTTAAAGGAAATAGCGTAATACCTACGCTAGCATTATTATGATAACTGTGTTGTTTTAATAAATAAGGTTCGCGTAAAGTGATTAAAATCTGTTCGGTTATTTTGCCCGCCAGATGAATCGCTATTTCTAATGAATTGCTTAAATTAACAAGTAATATCACAAATTCATCACCCCCTAGACGCGCGACTATATCTTCTTGCCGCAAATGCGTTTTTAAGCGTGTTGCAACTTGGGTTAATAATTCATCGCCTATTTCATGCCCTAATGAATCATTAATGTGTTTAAATTGGTCTAAATCTAAAAATAATAATGCACCGAATTGTCCATGCCGTTTTGCTGCAATAAACGCTTTGTTTAACTGTTCAGAAAGCAACCGGCGATTAGGCAAATTTGTGAGCGCATCATAATAAGCCAATTGTGTAATTTGAGCCTCAGCCTGTTTACGTTCATTAATACTTACGCCTGCACCGCGTAGTTTTATAAATTCACCATTTTTATCTAAAACCACTTGCCCTTTGACTTCTTCCCACAAAATTTCATTTGTGGGGGTTTTATTTTGAAAAGTTAATTCAAAATTACTTTTTTTAGCAATCGCTTTATTAAGAATATGTGTAACATCAGGAATATCTGTCTCCAGTAGAGTATCAAAAATAGACTTTCCTAATAATTGCGCAACAGTATATCCTTTAACAGCTTGAACTCTTTCAGTTAAATAGCAGTAGGTTAATTGTCTATCTAATTCCCAAATATACGCCCCCGATGCTTCAATCACGCTTCTAAAGCGTTCTTCACTTAATTGCAATGCAGAATAGGTCATATATTGTTTGGTGACATCTTGAAAAACTAAAATAACGCCAATAATAGAATTATTTTTATCTCGAATAGGGGCGGCACTATCGGCAATTTGAAAGGCTTTTCCTTGTTTGGAGATTAAAACAGTATGATTGGCAAGTCCTACAATAACTCCTTCGCGAATGACTTTTTCAACTGGATTTTCAACCACTTCTTGGGTTTGTGCATTCACAATACAAAAAACATCACTTAAAACAATGCCTTCTGCTTGCGAAAAATGCCAACCTGTCATGTTTTCTGCCACAGGATTCATACGAGTTATTTTTCCTTTTGTATCCGTGACAATAACCGCATCCCCGATAGAATTAAGGGTAATTGCAAGTCGTTCTTCTCGGTCACGCAATTGTTCTTCGGCTTGTTGTTTTAATTGTTCTAATTCAATTTTTTCCAATGCAAAACTAATATCTTTTGTCATTTCATCCAATAAAGAAATAACATCATCGGTAAAATAATCGACCCGATTTGCATAAAGGGCAAATACACCAATCACTTGTTTAAATTTACAGATTGGAAAAGCGGCACTTGCACAAATTTTAGATTTTTCAGCCGCGTGTTGCCACGGTTTTGTTAAAGGACTTTTACAAAAATTATTAACAACCATATTGCGATTTTCACGAATAGCAATGGCAGAAGGGCCTTGTCCTTGAGCAAGAGTAGGATTGAGTGAAATTGTTAAGCTGTCTAAATAGGCTAAAGCCGAACCTGATTTTGCTAAAATATCAACCGACTGGGTTTGTTGATTACTTAATCCTATCCAAGCTAGAACCAAGCTGGGTTTTTTAACTGCAATAGTACAAACATCATCAAATAATTGTTGTTGTGATTGAACACGAATCAATAGCTTATTCGTTGCACTTAATAAAGAGTATAAATTTTTTTGTTTGGTTAATTGAGTTTGAAAAGTTAATAGATTTTCGGTTAATTGATTAAACGAATGTCCTAAAATAGCCAGTTCACCGTTCCCTGTTAAATTTGCTTTGACGGTTGTATTGTATGAAAACTCATCCATGGCGTGTATTAAATGCTTAATAGGATGATTAATTAACTTTTTTAAAACAAGTGTTAAAAAAAACATTAATAGAATACAAATTCCCCATAATAAACCACTTTCCGCTAACACGGTATCATAAATAGCTGCTAATAATTGCGATATATCATAGCGAATATATAAAACACCATAGGAAGTGGAGCGGATATTATTAATCTGTGGGTAATGCACAGGAAAATAAGCGGTAATAACAGAGGTATTTTCACTGAGTTCAACAATGGGTTTTGATGTAATAGTTAATGGAAACAGTTCTGTTTTAAATTGCGGGAAAACATTAAAGATATATTTGTTTTTCCAAGCATAGCGTGTTGCATATTGCACTTTTTTATCAGGGCTAATTAAAGCCAGTGTTTCTACTTCGGACTCTAATCCTAACCCGCTAATTTCTTGTTCAATTAAATAATCATCACGATGATTTAATGCTTCTTCAATAAAGCGTTGCAAGCGTATCATCGTGTAAGTAACGTTGGCAGTTTTTTGTTGCTTTAAACTAGCGGTTTGAACAGTTGTTTGATAAAAAAACATCCCTATAATTAAAACGGTAGTGAAAATAAAAACAATACTGGGAATCCATAACCGTAAATTAACCGTTTTCATTATTTATCTCGGTAGGTAAAAAAGAACTATTGATTAAAGGGTCGGTGGTTATTTTTTTAAATAATAAATGCTGTTTTAGCATTAATTGGATAAGATGATTGGCTGAAATTTTTAAAGAAGGATTTCTCCCTACTAATAGCTGTTTATTTTCGGCTACATCTGGGCTGTACATTCCTTTAAATTGTAACCGCACTTCTTCAGGCGCAAGCTGTAGTCGGTCTGCCATGCCAATTGCCGCTTGTTCGGGAGAAACGGTAAAATAATTCAGAGCCTTAAAATAGGCGATGAGCAGCTGTTTTAATTGCTCAGGTCTTTGCTCAACGATGGCTTGATGGGTGACTAAAACATCGACAATGCGGTTGGGAATTTTTGAACTGTCAAAAAGTTGCTTTGCGCCTAAGGCAAGTAATTGACTTTTAACAGGTTCAAACGTGACAACTGCATCAACGTTGCCTTGTTGGTAGGCACTTAAATGCTCATCAATACTCAGCGGCACAAGGGTAATTTCTGACGTTTGAAGATGTGCCTCTGTTAATGCGCCATCCAGTAAAATAGCGCCTACCGCTGCATTTTCTACGCCGATTCGTTTGCCTTTCATGGCTGCCAATGTGCCGATAGAGGGTGAGGCTAATAAAACATCGCCCCCATGAGAAATGTCAATGACTGCAATCACCCGAATGCTTTGGTCGTGTTGGGCAAGGGTGAGGGCTTCATCAAGCGTGAGGGCGGCAACATCCAATAAGTGATTGCGAAAAGCATGGCTGACCTCGGTTGCAGAAGGAAGTTCCACCATTTTAATGGCGGTGTTTTGTAAATAACCCAGATGACGGGCTAAATAAAAAATTTCATAGCCTGGCCAAATATTGGTGCCAACTTTTAAGGGCGGCTGGTGTTTTAAATCACAGCTACTAACAAGTGAGCATAAAGTAAACAATAAAATAATGCGTAAGGCAATAGCATATTGGGTCAGCATAAAAAATCCTAGTATCTGCATAGACAGAAGGGAGCTATGGAGGTGAAACATTCGATTAAAACACGGTTTCTGATCGTTTAAATAGGATAAAGCATGACACATAGGTGGTTCTAGTTAAAGCGATTTGACTTTGGGGCTAGAACATTAGGGCAGTGACCTAGGTCTTTAAAATTCTGGTTAAAGGGCCAGGTTCTGGCATATTCGCAGACTCTGTTTGCTTATCACAGGCTGCAATAAACGCGGCTAATTCGACTTGTTTTTGCGCCTGTTCCTGTTGATGTAACGCAAGGGCTTGAAAAACGCCATTTTCAAGGGAAAGCAAAGCCGTTGCCAAGCCTTTTTTTAATCCGCGTAACGCCGCTTTTTCGAGTGAGGGCTGCATTTTTTTCTGCACAAAATACGGCAATGCCCAGCTTATTAAAATTAACAAACTGCTATGTGCGACAAAATCCACCCCTAAATACGCTTGATGGTGTAGAGAGCTTTCATAATAGCTGACAAAAACTTGATACCCTACGCCGCTAAGTGCCGTTAAAGGAAATAATACAGCACAAATTGCCACCAGTTTTAATACGCCGCGTTGCACCGCATTCCCAGGTTTAATTAACGCCGTTCGACAACTTAATTCAGTTTGCTGCTCAATTTGTTTGCCCGCTTGTTTTTTAAGTTCTACAAAGCGATTTTTTAAAGGCAAAGAAGCAATGTGTAAGTGATTAGCGGTCAATAGTAGCGCGTCTAAACCATCATTAAAACGGGTTTGCGCCCATTCATCCCAGAGTTGTAAAGGCTGCTGTTTCACCATTATATCGGTATTTTTTAGGGCATAGCGTTTGGCATAGTGCTGTAAATTCCAGAGAAATCCCTGTGTTAAGACAGCGGCTATTTTTTGCCATTGCTGTTGCCAGTCTTTTGTTAAAGTGGCAAAGGCGGAGGTTTCTGCAAATAAACCCTGACACGCCAGCAATTGCTGCTTGAGCTGTTGTTTTTTAAGCTGTGATTGATATAACGCTAATTGTTGAATATTTTTTTCGCTCGTAAGCGTTTCCAAACATGACAATAATCCGTTAAATTCATCAGGTTCGGTAAATTCAGTGCAACTGGTGCGAAAAATGAACGGTTCAGTAAAACCTGCACTGTGCAGTTGTTGAGTAAAATCATCATATTGCGCAATACTGCCTTTATCCCATTGATTTAACACAAATAACCAGCCATGCCGCGCCCCTTCGGCTTGTAATAATCGCCACGCTTTGCCATCTTTATAGCGTTCAGGACTGACCACATAAATCAGCACGTCAATATAAGGCAGCCATTGCAACACCAGTTGTTTGTTATGCGATTCGGTGCTGTCAAAATCAGGCATATCAATCCAGATACTGTTTTTTTGCTGCACATCGTGATGTTGAGCGAGAGTGATTTTCTGCACAGGCAAATCAGCGGGTAATTCCCCTAAACTGACCGATTGATGATGATACAGCGTGACCTCGCGCGAAGTTGGACGCTCTATCCCTGATTGGGCAATCGCTTGACCTGCAAGGCGATTTAATAAGCTACTTTTTCCCACGCCCGTGCCGCCCATAAAAGCGACAATTAACGGGCGAGTTTGCGCGTGAATGGTTAAACTGGTGGGCGGGTTAGCGGTTATTTCCAATAAGGAAGCAACATCAGCGGCAGTGAACCACTGTTGTTCAAGTGTATGCTCAACCCATTGTTTTATGGTTGCTTGAAGTTCAGAATAATCGTAAGCCATGTCGTTTTTCTATGCGTTGCTGTTGGGCGTGCTGTAATTGTTCGGGGCTGATGGCAAAACGCTGATGGTCGGCTGTTAAATCAGGCAGTTCGAGTAAGGCACGACGTAACACAGCGGTAAAAACAGAGTTTTGTAAGGTCAATAATTGCTGCTGTTTTAATTGCGCTTCTACCGTTTTCATATAACCGCCAATCGCGCTTTCGGTCAGCAGTGCGGTGATAGACATCATCGCAGGGGTGATAAATAAATCGTGTAAGCCAATTCCACCAAAATGAATCGTTAGTCCAACCAGTGCGGCATCGGCACTAATCCGTGTTGCCCGCAAACTGTTTAAAATAATTGGATGCTGCTCTAATTGGAGATAAAGCCGCTGTGCGGTGGCATCGACCTCTTGATAGAAAGTTTGTTGATACTGCGCGGCGGATTGATTGAAATCTTGCAATAATTCTGCTTGTTGTTGCCGCAATAAACGGCGCAGGCTTTGCCACCAACGTTGCGCTTCACTGCCACTGTCATGTTTGTCTAAGAGCTGCTCTGCCAATTGCGTTAACACATGCGTGCCAATTTGGTTTAACAAAACCAATTCTTGATTGGCATACAAACTGGCTTCTTTGCTGCGTCCTAGGCGAGCGATTTGTTTAAGTGGCCAAGTTAAAATTTGGCGCATCGTGCTTAAAAAACCTGCTAGCCCCGGAATTTCCAGTAAATTTAGCAGTTCCAAAATAGCTTGCTGGAAGGTTTCATAATGCAGTGGATGATTTAAATAATCGCGTTGGTAGTCACGCAGTCCTTCTGCAATCGCCGTATCAACCAGCGTTTGCCAGTCTTGCAGTTGCTGCTGCTCTGCCAACAGCGGTTCTATCCAACCTTGCCAATACAAATTGATTAAATTTTGCTGAGATTGCTTGTGTTGCCGATGGTCAACTTTTTTAGCCAGTTGAAAAAAAACCTGTGAATACTGGCTGTCCCAACGGGGCAAACCTGTGTGTTTTTCATAAAACAACGGCACAACCGCAGGAAACGCATCAGAGCGGGCGTGTCGCCATTTTTCTTGCAGCGATTTAATAATGATTTCTTCGTTGCCTTCGTTGAGCTTATTAATACACACTAAGGTGGGTTGTTTAAATACCGCCAAGGTTGCCATTAATTCCCAAACCGATTGGTCGGCATATTTTTCTTTACTTAATGCCAATACAATAATATCTGCCAAGGCGATAGTCCGAATCACCCCTTCTTTGTAATCGGCGGCATCAATGGAGTCAAAATCAGGCGTATCCCAAAATACACAAGGCGGCAATAAGCCTGTCGGGTGGGGATTTTCAGCTAACGCATAGCAATCATAGCGATTTTTGCTCAGTTGCTGCGGCTTCAGTTGTTGATAACGACCAAAATAGTGTTGTAAGCTGTAGCAAGCCGATTGCGAAACCTCGACACAAAAGCCTTGCGGATGAACGGTATAGCCTGCTAATGGGCTGATTTGCGCAACTTCACTGTTCAAAATAACATTAGTTAATGAACTTTTCCCCGCTTGGGTTGGGCCGATGATGGCAATTTGTAACGGCAGTTTGGGTTCATTTTCCAAAAGCTGTCCTTTGCGCAGAAAGGCTTCGGCAAAAATAAGCTGCTCAATGCGCTGTCGATAACTGGTGGCTATCGCGCTGTTGTCCTTATGTTGCGACAAAACCGCTTGATAACGTTGTCTTAATAAAGGGATAAATTCCAGCATAAAAAAGAAGCTTCGGTTTATAATAACTTGAGTATTTTACTTTGTTTGCTAAGTTTTGGTTACTGATAAAACCGCAAGCAAAAAAGATTAACCATTATTAGGGGTGTTCGATGAAAAAGTTTTTTGCAATCGCAGGAGTTATCATTTTTACCAGCTTGCTAGGGTGTTCTAGCAGTGATGAGGTCAGTGGTCGCAGTATTCGCAGTGCTTACAAATCAGTTATTTTTATTAAACGCCATTTGCCTGCTGACCAACAAGTTGAATTTGAAGTGTCATTTTGGACTATTCGCAATGCAACACCTAAGGATAAGGATTTATTAGAGAAAGTGGGCGGTAAAAATCCGACTGAAATCATTGAAATGGCAAAAGCGATTTATCAAGAACGCAAAAATGCGGGGGCAAAAGAGTATCAAGAGTTTGCTAGTTGGAATCAGATGATTGCTAAATTCAGTCAAGAGCGGATAGAGCAGACCCGCCACAAAAAATCGGATGCCAGAGACGAAACAAATAATGTGATGTATAAGCTTTAATTTTTTGAGAAAAAACTCCCTCCTTATTTTATCAAGGAGGGAAGGGCAGATAAGCTGTTATTCGCCGCCTGCCAAAGCTTGTGCTAGTTGTTTTGCAGGGACATAACCCGGCAAAATCGTGCCTTTTTCAGTGATAATCATCGGTGTGCCTTGCGCCCCAAATTTTACTCCCAATGCCATTTGTGCATCGATAGGATTAGTGCATTTTTTAGGTTCGGGGTCTTTGCCCTGCTTGGCGTTGGTTAATGCAGCATTTCTATCTTTGGCACACCAAACCGAAACCGCTTTATTGTAAGAATCGGAGCCTTTACCCGCGCGTGGGTAAAATAAATAACGAACCGTAATGCCTTCGGCTAAATACTGCTCCATTTCCGAATGCAGTTTTCGGCAATAGCCACAATCAATATCGGTAAAGATACTGACTTTATATTTACTAACTTTGGGTTTAAAAATAATCATATTTTTTTCCCCCATTGCCTCAAGGTCTTGTACTCGCAGCGTGGCTAATTTGGTTTCAGTGAGGTCTTTTTTAGCTTTAATATCAATAAGATGCCCTTGTAAAATATATTTTGCATCTTCGGAGACATAAAAAAGAGACCCATCAGCTGCCACTTCATAAACCCCTTTGATTTCAGACGGATTGATTGCTGTAATGGAAATGCCTGGCATCGCGGCTAGCAAGGCTTTTTTCACCATCTCAGGATTAGCGTGACTTAAGGAGGGGGTACTTATTGCGCAAACTAAGGCCAGGGAGTTTATAAATTGTTTTGTCATAATTTTTGTCAATGTGTGTTTAGTGAAATAACCGACCTATATCCAGCGAGACCGCGAGCAGCATTAAGGACAGCAACAAAAATATCCCTATGTTTTGGAAAATAAGTTGCGATTTTTCAGAAACAGGGCTGCCTTTTATCGCTTCAATCGCAAAAAATAATAAATGTCCACCATCTAAGACAGGGATGGGGAATAAGTTGAGAATCCCTAAGCTGACGCTAATTAAGGCTAAAAATTTAAAAAACGGCACGAAACCCATTTCAGCAGATTGTCCAGCATATTGGGCAATACTGATAGGTCCACTTAAATTATCGGTTGAGGCATGACCAATAAGCATTTTGCCCATCATGCGTACCGAGGTTGTGCAATAGTAATAGGTTTTTTCAACCGCCGCTACGAAAGCTTGACCTGCGGGTAAGGAATAGGTAACGCGCAAAGAATTGATTAATGCCTCGGATACATAAACGCCTGCCCCAATTTTCCCTAGCACTTTATTGTCGCTGCTCCCACTCTGTGGCGTGATGGTGAGGGCGACAGGATGCCCTGCGCGTTTAACAACAATCTGAATAGCGATGTTAGGACGTTTCTGTACATAATCTACCCATTGTTGCCAATCGTTAATCACAATTCCATCCGCAGTTTGAATGAAATCCTGACTTTTCAAGCCTGCTTTTTCTGCCGCACTGTTCGGTAAAATTTTGTCAATCACAGGTTTTAACACTGGCATCCACGGTTTTAAGCCCAAATTTTGATACAAAACCTCAGGCTGCTGCACTAAATTTTCAGGAATGACGAGCAGATGATTTCTTTCAACGAATCTATCGTCTGCCACAGTGATTTTTATTTGTTCAGTCCCGTCCAGCGCGGTAGTGAACACTTCTTCCATTACCAATGACCAAGTGGGGGTGGCTTTATCGTTGACAG
The DNA here is from genome assembly GCA_020048335.1 of Methylococcaceae bacterium. GTDB lineage: Bacteria > Pseudomonadota > Gammaproteobacteria > Methylococcales > Methylomonadaceae > CAIQWF01. The sequence goes on from JAIFMS010000159.1 coordinate 17,822, forward strand.
CGACAATGGTTTCACCTTCAGTAAAACCTGCTTGATAGGCTAAGGATTCTTTTGCCACAACGCCAATAATGGGCTTCATCCCTGTTTCGCCCAGCATGAAAATCGCCCAATATAACAATACCGCTAAGAACAGATTAAACAAAGGCCCAGCGGCAACTACAGCGGCTCTTGCTGCAACGGATTGGCGATTAAAGGCAAAGGGGAGTTCTTCGGGTTTTACCATGCCTTCGCGCTCGTCCAGCATTTTGACATAGCCACCGAGCGGAATGGCAGAGAAGGCGTATTGGGTCGAGTCAGGATTTTTTTGATAAGTCCATAGCACTTTGCCAAAACCAATGGAAAAGCGAAGGACTTTAATGCCCATGCGCCGTGCTACCCAAAAGTGTCCAAACTCATGCACAGCAACCAATAACACAATGGCAACAGTAAAATAAAACAGGGTGTGCAGTAATTCCATTATGAAGTAAGGTCGGCAATTACACGGTGCGACACGTCACGCGCTTGTTCATCCGCTGCCAAAATAATGGCAAGACTATGCGCAGCGTCGGGGGAAAATTGCTGCATGGTTTTTTCAATCACTTGCGCAATATCGGTAAATTTAATTTGTCTCTCTAAAAATGCGGCAACGGCGATTTCATTGGCGGCGTTGAGTATCGTTGGCATAATTCCTCCAGCGCGAATAGCTTGATAAGCAAGAGCTAAACAAGGAAAACGATTCAAATCGGCTTGCTCAAAATCCATTTGTCGCACTGCAAAAATATCCAGTGGCGCAACCCCTGATTCAAATCGTTCAGGGTATGCCATCGCGTGTGCAATCGGCGTGCGCATATCGGGATTGCCCATTTGTGCTAATACCGACCCATCGACATAATCGACCATCGAATGAATAATGCTTTGCTTGTGGATGACCACTTGAATAGCGTCTGGCGACATGGAAAATAACAGGCAAGCTTCAATTAATTCTAAGCCTTTATTCATCATAGTGGCAGAGTCAACCGAAATTTTACGCCCCATTTCCCACTTAGGATGGGCAACCGCTTGTTCAGGGGTAACGTGTGGCAACTGCTCTAAAGGGGTTTCCCGAAAAGGCCCGCCCGAGGCAGTTAATAAAATGCGCCGTGCTTGTTTTGCAGGATGACCTGCGGTATAAGCGGCGGGCATACATTGAAAAATGGCATTGTGTTCGCTATCAATCGGCAACAATAATGCGCCCGATTTTTGTACTGCCTGCATAAAAATATCGCCCGACATTACCAAGGCTTCTTTATTTGCCAATAAAATGGTTTTTCCTGCGCTTGCCGCTGCTAAAGTGGGTAATAGACCTGCTGCGCCGACAATTGCGGCCATCACCGAATCAACCGCTTCAAGAGTAGCGACGTGTTCTAAGGCGGCAGTACCTGAGAAAACTTGAATGGCAGAGCCTGCGGTATTGGCAAGTTTGTCGCGTAATTGTTGCGCTTTTTCGCTATCAACCATCACCGCATAATTTGGCAAAAATTCTAAGCATTGCGCAAACAGTCTATCCACATTGTGATTGGCAGTGAGTGCAATGACTTTATATTTGTCAGGATGACGACTGACCACATCTAAGGTGCTAACGCCAATTGAGCCTGTAGCACCGAGAATACAAAGTCCTTTCATGAGAAAATACCCCGACTAATGAGAAAAACACCCGCATAAAAAAAAGGCGCAGCGGCAATAATGCTGTCTATTCTATCTAATATGCCACCGTGACCGGGTAACAGTGTGCCACTGTCTTTCACGCCTTTTTGCCGTTTTACCAGGCTAAAAAATAAATCGCCATAGATAGAAATCAACACCGTTAATATCGAAAGCAAGGTAAAGTCGCTGGCATTGAGGAGGGGGAATTTATAAAACAAGCCCAATCCAATGGCTGTTAGTAGCGCAGACCCTAATGCCCCGTACATACCTGCAATCGTTTTTCCTGGACTAATATCAGGACAAAGCTTTTCTTTACCCCATTTTTTGCCGACAAAATAAGCGGCAATATCGGCAATCCAAATCAGTAACAGAAAGTACATCATCATTTCTGCCCCATACAAGGTATGCAGACGTGTGGCAAACATCCAAGCGGAAAATAATACAAACCAGCCAATCAAGGCTTTATAGCGAACGCGCATTTGTAGCTGTAATAAGGCGGTAGGAACTTTACGAATTAAAATCATCACCAGCACCCAAAACAACACCGCAGCAAATACCGTCCATTCAATTGCGCCCGAATATTCTTTCAGTTCTTGCCATTCTAATAAGGTTGCCATTAGTTCTAAAAACTGTGTCCATAAGGTGACACCTATCATGGGCAACAGCAGAAATAGCAAAAACGAAATCTTCATCCACAACTTGTCCATGCTGATAAGATTTGTCCATTCCCAGCCGCCGATTAACACAATGATGGCTAACAAGATGGAAAAATAGGAAAAGTAAGGGGTGCTGGGTAAATAAAAAACCGCTGATACAATCAAGGGAATCAACAGCAATGCCGTTAAAATACGCTGTAATAACATTTTTATTATTAGTTTTAGTAAAGTTATGAAGAGTGAGAGGGATGAAGAACTTGCTCGCCTGTTTGACCAAAACGCCGTTGCCGCCGTTTAAAGCTTTCAATCGCCTCGCCAAGGGATTCTTGCCCAAAATCAGGCCAGAGAGTGGGGGTAAAGTAAAACTCTGTATAGGCAAGTTGCCAAAGTAAAAAATTACTGACACGCTGTTCACCCCCTGTTCGGATAAATAAATCAGGTTCAGGCAAGCCTGCTGTTGATAAGTGCTGTTCGATGAGCTGCTCGGTAATGATGCCAGTAACCAGTTGTCCTGTGAGTATTTTGTCCAGCACTTGCTGCGTTGCATGGCAAATATCCCAGTGACCTCCATAATTGGCAGCAATAATTAACGTTAAACCCGTGTTGTGGGTGGTTTGGGCTTCACCTTCAGCTATTTTGGCTTGCAATGCAGGTGAAAAGTCCGCTTTATTGCCAATACAAAGTAGTTTAATATTGTTGCGGTCTAATTTGTCTATTTCTTTTTGCAAAGTAGACATAAAAAGCTTCATTAATAAATTGACTTCCGCAGGCGGTCTGCGCCAGTTTTCACTGCTAAAAGCAAATAGCGACAAGACCTTTATATTTTCTTTAACGCAATAATCAACAATTTTTCTAACCGTTCTAACACCTGCTTGATGCCCTAAAAAACGAGGGAGTAAGCGTTTTTGCGCCCACCGCCCATTACCATCCATGATAATGGCAATATGGCGAGGATTGCCATTGTCAGTTGTTAATTCTATACTCGCGTCATCAGACATCGTGGTTTTATCTCGTTGAAATAAAGCAGAGTTGCTTAATGTTACACGGAAAGTAAATCAGCTTCTTTTATTTCAAACTGTTTTTCCACTTCTTTAATAAACTCATCGGTGAGTTTTTGGATTTTTTCTTCACCCACCCGCGCCTCATCTTCGGAAATGAGTTTTTCTTTTAACGCTTCTTTAATATCGGTATTGGCATCACGGCGTAAATTTCTAATCGCAATGCGAGTATTTTCCGCTTCGGCTTTGACCACTTTGACTAATTCTTTACGACGTTGTTCTGTTAGCATGGGTAAGGGAACGCGAATCACCGTGCCATTGGTGGCAGGATTCAGTCCTAAATCGGAGGTGAGAATCGCTTTTTCAATAGCACCGACCATGTTTTTTTCCCACGGAGTGACTTTGAGTGTGCGTGCATCTTCAACACTAACGTTGGCAACTTGTGACAAAGGTGATTCAGAGCCGTAATAAGACACCATGACTTGTTCTAATAAATTAGGGTGCGCTCTGCCTGTTCTAATTTTTGTAAAGGTATGTTTTAACGCCTCAATACTTTTTGCCATCCGCACTGAAGCACTTTGATGAATGTCATTAATCATTTGGTTGTTCCTCGTTCAATAAGTGAGCCTATCTCTTCGCCTTGCATCAGACGCATCACTGCTCTGGGTTCAAAAATATTCATTACGCGCATCGGTAAGTTATTTTCTTGGCATAACACCAATGCGGTGGTATCCATGACATTTAAACGTTGATCTAATGCTTCATGGTAGGTTAGGCGCGGATAGAATACCGCATCAGCGACCTTTTCAGGGTCAGCCGAATAAACGCCTTTTACCTTGGTTGCTTTAATCATTAATTGTGCATTGATTTCAATCGCGCGTAAACTGGCAGCAGAGTCGGTGGTAAAAAAAGGATTGCCCGTCCCTGCGGCAAAAATGACCACCCGTTTTTTTTCTAAATGGCGAACCGCTTTACGGCGAATATAGTCTTCACAGACTTGATTGATTTTTAATGCACTCATCACCCGCACTTGCTGCCCGATGTGTTCTAGCGCATCTTGCATAGCTAAGGCATTAATCACGGTAGCCAGCATTCCCATCTGGTCGCCTGTGACTCTGTTTAAGCCTTCATCGGCTTTTTTTGCCCCGCGTAAAATATTGCCGCCGCCAATCACTAGCGCGACTTCTAAGCCCGCATCACACAATTCTTTAATTTCAACGGCAAGCCGATTAACAATTTCAGCATCAATACTGCCGCCTGCTGAACTCATTAACGCTTCGCCGCTTAGTTTGAGTAAAATTCGTTGGCAAATTAATGGAGTCATAGTTTTTTATTTTTAAGTAAAGGTTGTTGAAATTTATATTGTGTTAAGTAACAGTTGCAAATTTATTGATTTTTTGTTGATTATAAATTACTTCTTCGCCTTTAAGAGAAATTACACTATTTGCTAGTAAGCTTTCAAAGATTTTATTTTCATCAACATCAATTGCCGCCGCTTTAAACTTAGATTTAATGCTATTTAATAAAGTTTTCTTTTTTGCAGGGTTGAACTGATGTTTTTCTAAATGTGTACAGTAATCAATAACATAACGCAGCAATAACTTATCAATATTTATTTCAACTGGTTGTGAAACGGTTACTTGAGAGACTGATTGACTTTCCTTTTTAATCCCACGCCGCTCGGCACTACGATTTTGGCTGGTCAATAAACTCAGTACATAATCTAAATCAGTGTCATTGGAAACAATATCAAAATGGGTGTTCTCGGGTAATTGAGTCATCAATACACCTGCCCAAAAAGCAATGCCAAAATCAGCGGCATTTTTTCCAATTTCAGGCATTTTGACTAGCTTTAATCGCCCTTCATTTATGGTTGTGGTTAAGGGCATAATCCAATCAATAGGAATTTTCGCGCCACTTTGTGCATAACACACCACAATATGCAAATATTCACCTAAGTGATTCATTAATTGATGTATTGAACTGGGGCAATTCTCCAAATCAATTAATAAAACCTTAGTTGTTGAGTTATTCATATAAATACAACACCGTTTTAGCTTTCATTTCACGCTGTGTATTAGAAGGCAACATAATTTCAACACAAATTTCAGGCGCGGAAGTCGTTGCAATATCATTCATTGCATCACTCACCTCACGGATTTAAAAATAGATAAAACCTGCCAACCCTAAAGCTGACAGGTTTTAAACGTTACTGCTGACTAACTGCCATCACTTCTTCAGCAAAATTTTCTTGCTTTTTCTCAATCCCTTCACCCACTTCAAAGCGGATAAACCGAACCACTTGGGTGTTTTTTGATTTAACTAATTCACCAACGGTTACTTTATCATCTTTCACAAAAGGCTGACCGACTAAAGTCACTTCAGCTAAGAATTTTCTAATCCGCCCTTCGACCATTTTTTCGATGATATTGGCAGGTTTGCCACTATCGGCGGCTTGAGCCGAGAAAATTTCTTTTTCTTTCTCAATTTCTGCGGCAGAAACTTGGCTTTCATCTACACAAGCAGGTTTACACGCTGCAATGTGCATGGCAATATCTTTGCCTAATTCTGTATTACTATTGGCTAATTCAACCAATACACCAATTTTGTTGCCGTGTAAATAACAGGCATTGCCACCTGTGGCAGAAACATGACGTTCAAAACGTCTGATGGTAATATTTTCACCTAATTTAGCAATCAAACCGCGCCGGACTTCGTCAATGGTTTGTCCTGAGGTAAGTGTTGTGGCTAATAACTGCTCATCGCTTGCAATGTCAGTTGATAATAAAGTGTCGGTGATAGCATTGACAAAACCAATGAAATCATCAGCTTTTGCAACAAAATCGGTTTCACAGTTGACATCAAGGATAACCGCAACCTTGCCATCGTCACTGACTTTGACACTGATAAGCCCTTCAGCTGCAATACGACCTGATTTTTTATCGGCTTTGGCCAAACCTGATTTACGCATATTTTCAATCGCCAATTCCATGTCGCCTTCTGCTTCAACGAGGGCTTTTTTACATTCCATCATCCCTAAGCTGGTTCTTTCACGCAATTCTTTTACCATTGCCGCACTAATATTCATTCATTTCTCCTGTTAGTATCTTATGTAAAAACGCCCCCTAAGAAGGAGGCGTTAGTGTGTTGTGCAATTATCCTATCAATGATTAAACCATTAGGATACTTGTAAACTAGTTTAACTTAGCTAGCTTGAGCCTCAGCTTCGGCTTCTTCAACAAAATCATCACTTTTCATAGAATGATCTAAACGCGCTGTTTTTGCTTCTAAAACAGAGTTCGCAAGGGTTTCACAATACAATTTAACTGCACGAATTGAGTCATCATTGCCTGGAATAACGTAGTCAATATTGTCAGGTGAGTTGTTTGAGTCCACAATTCCTACAACGGGAATACCCAGCTTTTTAGCTTCGCCAATCGCATTTTTTTCATAGCCTACGTCTAAAATAAAGATGACATCAGGAACGCCCCGCATATCTTTAATACCGCCTAAGCTGCGTTCCAGTTTTTCTAGCTCGCGTTCCATATTCAAGGCTTCTTTTTTGCTGAACCGATGAAATAAAGTTCCGTCTGCTTTCATCGCTTCTAATTCTTTTAACCGTGCAATTGACTTTTTAATGGTTTTAAAATTAGTCAACATTCCACCTAACCAACGGTGGTTGACATACGGCATTCCGCAACGTTTGGCTTCTTCAGCAACCACTTTACGCGCAGATTTTTTTGTGCCAACAAATAAAATAGTGCCTTTATTTGCTGTCATTTGTCCTAAATAGTTCATTGCGTCGTTAAATAACGGAAGCGTTTGTTCCAAATCAATGATATGGATTTTGTTGCGTGAACCGAACAAATAGCTTGCCATTTTCGGGTTCCAGTAACGGGTTTGGTGTCCAAAATGAACACCTGCTTCTAGCATTTGACGCATTGACACTGCTGCCATTGTTTTCTCCTAAGGATGAATAGTGTTGTTTTTTATAACAACTTGGGTTGAGCCTCCACTTATCCCGCCTAATAACTGGCTTTTTGAACCAGCACCCTATCAGACGTGTCGATAAATGTGAGTATTAATTTAAAAATGAACTTACCTTTATACCATATTTTGTTTTTTATACCAATAAAATCTGTAGGAATTTTCAAGGCGATACAAGGGTTTTAGGACTCCAGCTTATCAAGACGACTTTCAAGCAGTTTAAATTTTTTCAATAATTCAGGCAATTTGCTTAATGCTGCTAATTCGCGCCACGCGATTTTGCGGTCTTTTGCAGGTGAGCCAAACACTTGAGTAGCGGGTGCTATGTCTTGTGAAACACCGCTGCGTGCCATCACGACCGCATGATGACCAATGGTCACATGGTCAGCAATGCCTGAACTGCCCGCTAAAATCGCCCCGTCTTCAATGGTGCATGAGCCTGAAATCCCCGATTGTCCGCAAATGATGACGTTTTTGCCCACTTTGTTGTTATGTCCTAACTGCACTAAATTGTCGATTTTACTGCCTGCGCCGATAGTGGTTGAGCCTAATGCCCCTCGATCAATACAAGTGTTTGCGCCAATTTCAACATTATCAGCAATCACCACATTGCCAACGTGCGGCACTTTGAGATGTTGATTATTGCGAAATTTATAAACAAACCCGTCTGCACCAATCACTGAACCCGCATGAATAATCACATTATCGCCTAATTCGCTGTCATCATAAATCACCACTTGCGGATGAATCACACAGTTTTGACCTAGCTTGACGCGATTACCAATGTGGACACCAGGATAAATGACGCTGTTATCACCAATCACACACGCTTCACCAATCGTGGAAAATGCGCCAACCGATACCTCCTCGCCCAGTACGGCAGATTCAGCAATCACGGTTTGCGTACAAATATGCGCAGTGCGTTTTTTTTCAGGGTATAACTGCTTGATGGCGGTTAAAAAACTGATTTCAGGGTCAGCACACGCCAATAATACCAACTGGGCTGGTGCGTCTGTTACTGTATTATCAAGGGCAATAAAACACGCCGCCGCTTGGCTGTTTTTAAGATGCTTGGCATATTTCATGTCACTTAACACGGTGACTTGATGGGCTTGTGCCGACATGATATCGGCGGCAGATTCAATGGAGGTGTTGCCATCGCCTGAGATGACTGTTGCTTGGCATAAAGCGGCGAGTTGAGTAATTGTTAGCGTCATGTTATTTCCAAATCTCAATAATGTTGGTGAAATCGTCTGTCCACGGTTTCATGTCAAAATACAACGGCAGTTTTTCCCAATGCCCTAAGCGACTTTTTTCCAGTAGTGCTAAGGTTTGTGGATTTTTAGCCATCACCACCCAATCGGTTGCAACAATCAGCGGTAAGTCTTGTTGTGGTTTAAACTCTTGAATTAATGCCGCAAGTTTAAGTTGTTGCGCATGATAGGCTAACACTTTTTTTAAACTTAAATGCCGATTGGTAATATGAAAAGCCAACAAACCATCGGGTTTTAATTTACTAAAATACAGCTCTAAGGCTTCACGGGTCAATAAATGCGTTGGCACAGAATCTGAACTAAACGCATCCATTATTAATAAATCAAACTGTTGCGCAGGTTCTTTGGCAATCGACAAGCGTGCATCGCCGACTGTTAGCGTAGCGGTTTTGCCACATAATTGCAGATAATTAAAATAATCAGGATTTTTGGCAATTTTAATGACTAGCGGGTCTATTTCATACAGTGTCCAGTGTTGTTGCGGTGTGCTATAGCAAACTAACGCACCCGCCCCTAAACCGACCACCCCGATTTGCCAGTTTTGACTTTGCCCTTCAAATTCTTTAAATAATTGTCCCATCGGCCCTAAGCGGCTGTAATAGGATAACGGGGTTTCCCGCAATTGGTCAGATAAACGTTGCGCCCCGTGTTTAGTCGTGCCATGAAACAGCTCATGGATTTTTTCAGGTTGATTGTTTTCATCGGCGATAATGGTTTCGCGCACCGCAAAAACCCCGAAAAAACTGCGTTCTTGAAATAACGTATTCGACAATAAGCTATGCAAACCCATCGTGAAAAATAAAATTGCGCCTGTTAATAAGGCTAAGGTTATCGGCTGCTGACGAAACGCATAGGTTAAGCCCGCTAATAAAATGAGCATAACGCCGATACTGTCTAAATAGCTGGGTAAATCATCGACACTTAAATAGAGTAGGCAACCGAGTAGCAATAGTGTGACAGGAAGCAGAGCTTGTTTGATGACACTCCATTGCCATGTCATTTGCGTTGCTGGCAGGTTGACTAAATTCGGACGCAGCAATAATGCCGCAATAATCATAATCGGATATTCATACACCGCATTAAAAATAAACGGTGCAACAAAGCTGTTAAACATTCCGCCCAACATTCCAGCAAATGACATGATGAGATAAAAATGGGTTAAATAGCGAGTGGGTGGGCGACTTTTCGCCAATTCCCCGTGACAGACCATGACACTTAACAGAAAGGCGAGCGAGTGCAAACCTAAATCCAGCCAGTAGGGCAATACCGCAGGATTGATGAACGAGTAGGCTAAAAAAGGCAGCAACACAATCGGCTGTAAGGTCAGCATCACAGGATGAATTTTGTCTGCCCAAGATGAAAAAACTAAGATAAAGGAGAGTAAATACAGCGCGAGCGGAATCACCCATAGTAACGGCACAGAGGCTATATCGGTGCTAATAAAATTGGTTAAGCCAAGCAGCAAGCTTGATGGCACAAAGGCAAGTAGCAGCCAACGAATTTGGGTGCTTAAATTGAGTGGTTGCAAAGGGTTTTCACTTTCGATAAGTTTTACTTTATCTTGTTGCGCTCGTTGCGCTCGCCATAACCAAAAACCGCAGCCTAAAATCAAGCCACACAAGCCTAAATAGCCAATACTCCAACTGCTTCTTTGAGCAGCTAAACCAATCTGGGGTTCAATTAAAAAAGGATAACTGACTAAAGCCAATAAACTGCCTGCATTACTGGCGGCATATAAATAGTAGGGGTCATCGCTGGTGTGATGACCAACGCCTGCAAACCATTTTTGCAACAACGGGGAGGTGGTGGATACCACAAAAAACGGCAAGCCAATCGCCAATAACAACGTCCATAACAGCCAACCCGTTGGATTGCTATCGGTTGGCGGGCTGCTGTGTTCTGGTAAAGCCAGTGGCAATACAAAAAAGCTCAGTAAAATTAAGGTGCTATGAAGTTGAATTTGCCTGGATTGTTTTAAGCGAGATGAGACATAGTGCGCATACAGATAGCCTAAAAATAATAAAATTTGATAAAACACCATGCAGGTATTCCATACCGCAGGCGAACCACCGAGCAGCGGCAATAAAATTTTGCCAAACATGGGTTGTAAAATAAACATCAGTGAGGCACTGACAAAGAGGGTGAGGGTAAATAAAACAAGACAGGCGAGATTGTTATGCGGTGTATTGTTATTAAAAGCTGAAGTCATTTATTATTTTTCCTTTATTCCTACCGTTTAGCGGGGTATTTAACACTGTTTTTGTATCAGTGGCTATTTAAGCTTGACTGATAAATTATAAACGACCCTGAATATTGTAGCATTTCTATTACAAACCAAATATGAGCATTGAAACGTTTATTTAGATAGAAACAAAAAACCTGCCTAAAGCTGTTGTTTTTTGCTTTAGCAGCAAAGTACATAAATCTTGTTTTTAAACGACTGCAAGGTAGAATAGACTTCTCTTAGGTTTAAATCACCCTAATTTAGGTGCTTACCCGCCAACTCCTTAAATTTTCGGGTTGAGAAACCATGCCAACTGAAAACTTATTAAACACTATCGTCAATAATATTTCTGATGCGATTATTACCATTGATGCAAAGGGAATTATACATACCGTGAATACAACCGTTGAGGATATGTTTGGATATTCTGAAATTGAATTAATTGGTAAAAATATCAACATCCTGATGGGAAAACCGTATCGAGAAATGCACGATGCGTATTTAGCACGGTATTTAAGAACAGGCAAAACGAGGGTGATTGGTAAAGCGCGTGAATTAGAAGCGTTACGCAAAAATGGCGAGCATTTTGAAATAGAATTGTTTATTCATGATATAGGGGTTGATGTTGAACATCGCTTTTTAGGGATTATTCGTGATATTTCACAACGCAAACATTTGGATAAAATAAAATCAGAATTTGTATCAACGGTTAGCCATGAATTACGCACCCCTTTAACCTCAATTAAAGGCGCGTTAGGGATTATCAATAGCGAGGTTTTAGGAGAATTACCGCCTAAATTAAAAAATTTAACGCAGTTGGCGCATAAAAATACCGAACGGTTAATTTTATTGGTCAATGATTTATTAGACGTGGAAAAAATCCAGGCAGGTAAAATTGATTTAAACTTTTCTAAAGTGAATTTAACTGCCGTTGTTAAAGAATCTATAGCCACTAATCAAACCTATGCCAGTCAATTAAAAGTTGGAATAGAATTGGCGGATTTTGGAAAAGATTATTTTGTTAAAGGGGATAGCAATCGTTTATTACAAGTCATGGCAAATCTTATCTCCAATGCGGCAAAATATTCCCCTGCCAATGAGGTTATCAAAATAACTTTGACACGCTGTGATAATTTGGTTCAAGTATCGGTCAGTGACAATGGCGATGGGATTCCACCTGAATACCGGAGTAAAATTTTTCAAAAGTTTTCACAAATTGATGCTTCAGACAGACGACAAAAAGGGGGGACGGGTTTGGGATTAAACATTACCAAAGCCATTGTTGAATATCATGGGGGAACAATAGACTTTATTAGTGAAGTCAATAAAGGGGCGACCTTCTTTTTTAAATTACCCCTGTGGGAAGCAATCACTGAAACCGTTGCATTAAAAGAGTTATCTGAGCCACTGAAACAAAATCGAAAAAATGCGGGGACTATTTTAGTTTTAGAAGATGACCCTGATATTGCAGCCTTATTAACCTTAATGTTAGAGCAGCATCAATTTAAAGTCATTAGTTGTGGATTAGCCGCACACGCTAAACAATTATTAATAACCCAGCCATTTGACTTAATTACGGTTGATATTCGTTTACCCGATCAAGATGGATTATCCTTTATTAAAGAACTTAGAAAAGATAATCAATTTAAAGACCTGCCGATTGTGATTGTTTCAGCCGAGGCAAATCTTGTTAAAAACCAGAATATTACCTCAGGTTTACACGTTATTGATTGGATAGAAAAACCGATTAATCAACATCGCTTATTAAATAGCATTGACCTAACACTTTTGAAACATAAACAGCATTCAAAAATTCTTTATATTGAAGATGATGCAGATTTAGCTAAAATAATGACGTCGTTATTAGGCGATGAAATAACGGTTATTTCTGTAACGACTTTAGAAGCGGCAAAAGAAACTTTACAGCAAGAGGAGTTTGATTTGGTTATTTTGGATATTGGTCTACCTGATGGAACAGGGCTGGACATTTTACCTGTTTTACAAAGTTACGCAACGATTACGCCAGTGATTATTTTTTCAGGCAATCATATTACGACAGATATTATTAATAAAGTAGATGCCGCTTTGATAAAATCACAGGCGACTAATGATGAGTTAAGTCTATAGGTTTATTCCGTGCTTACAACAATTTTATATGCAGAAGACGAAGAAGATATTCGGGAAATTGCGATATTGGCAATAGAAGCCATTGGTGGCTTTGAAGTTATCACCTGCCATTCAGGGGTTGATGTGATTGAACTGGCTTTAAAGTTTAAGCCACAATTGATTTTATTGGATGTGATGATGCCTATTATGGATGGGCCTACGACCTTATTGGCATTAAAACAACATCCTGATTTACAAAGTATTCCTGTTGTTTTTTTAACGGCTAAAATAATGAATGACGAAGTGACCCATTTTACAAAACTGGGTGCTATTGGTGTGATTGGCAAACCGTTTGACCCTTTAACGTTAGCTGCACAAATTCAAACACTTTGGGATGCGCATTATGCCTAAAGATTTAGAGGCAACGTTGCAACGCATCAATGAATTGCAAATTGCCTTTATTGCTAAATTAGGGGACAGAGTTAAAGAAATTAGTCGTTTGATTTTACAATTGAATGGGAGTATTTCTGCACACGCTGAGACCAATCAACAGTTATTGCAAGCTATTGCGCAACGCGCCCACAGTTTAGCAGGCTCTGCGGGTACTTTTAAACAAACCTCTATTTATAATAAAGCCAAAGCCATTGAGTTATTAAGTAGTGAATTATTAGATAAAAACAAAGCCTGCACGGTTAATCATCATTGGCATAAATTATTACTTGAGTTTGTAGTAGGTTTGCGTGGTGATGTTAATATTAGTGGTCGTCCTGCCATTGTTGAAGACTTTAATCATGCGCGGACGGATACAACTAAAACAACACTTGAAATAACAGATCTGCAAATCGATCATGACCCTGTTATTGTGGTGGATGATGATGATTTATTAGTCAGACTGATTAAAGAACAAGCCAAGCATTTTGGCTACAAAATTATTCCTTTATTATCAACAGAAAGTCTTGAAAAAACAATTGACCAGTATCAGCCTGTTGCAATTTTAATTGATGTGGTATTTCCTGATGCCAAGCATTCAGGTATCGAAATTATTAATGAATTAAAAGCCAAAGACAAAATTCAATGTCCTGTGATTTTTATGTCGAATCGTTGTGATGTTGAAGTGCGTCTTGATGCACTTCGTGCTGGCAGTAATGCCTATATTGTGAAACCGTTGGAAATTTTAGAGTTAATTCGGATTTTAGACCGCTTAACTGATAAACTAAATCGTAGAAAATCGCGAATTCTTATTGTTGATGATGATCCTTTAATTACCCAGTTTTATCAAATGGCTTTGTGTGAAGAAGGCTTTATTTGTGAAGTCATTTTAAATCCTTTGGAAATCATTAATAAAATCTCCTCTTTTGTGCCAGATGCCATTTTATTAGATGTCAATATGCCAGATTGTGATGGCTTTGAAATTGCGCAAATTATTCGCCAGGATGATGATTTCACCCATATTCCGCTGTTTTTTTTAACCGCTGACAATACCAGCGAACAAGAAATTCAAGCGATGAAATCAGGAGGAGATGATTTTTTAAATAAAAATACCGATATTACGACGTTAATTGAAATTATTAAAGGTCATGTGCAACGCTATAAAGAATTAGATTCGGTTTTAACAAGGCTTAAACGTGATGAAATTCGGTTTCGCTCTGTGACCAGTTCCAGTAATGATGGGATTATTAGCGTTGATGCAAAAGGGCGTATTGTCTTTTGGAATGAAGGGGCGGAAAATATTTTTGGCTATCACGCCCTTGAAACCATTGGACAGCCAATAGAATTAATCATTCCTTTAGAAGGTAAAAAAAAACACCTAAGCGGTTTTAAAAAATTACTTGAAGAAAATATTACTGCGGTGCGGAAATCACTTGAAACCTGTGCAATTAAAAAAGACGGTTCTTTAATTGACATTGAACTCACTTATACCGAATGGATATCAGGCTCTGAACGGTTGTATACCACCATTATTCGCGATATTACCCACAGAAAACAAATTGAACAACAATTGCAACACAAAGAAGCCTCGCTAAATGCGATTGTGACCAGTTCAGGCGAAGGGATTATTACGATTGATGCCAAGGGAATTATTGAAACGGTTAATCCCAAAGCGGCACAACTTTTTGGCTACACGGTTGAGGAATTAATTGGCTTGAATGTATCGGTTTTAGTGCCTGCCCCCGAAAAACACTTTCATGATAACTATGTTAGAAACTCAGAGCTGCACGCCCCGCGCATTATTGACCATGCTCGCGAATTATCAGGGGAACGCAAAGACGGCAGCACTTTTTTTTTAGAGTTGAATGTTTCACCGATGCTGATTAATGGTGAACGCAAATTTGTGGGAATTTTGCACGATATTTCAGAACGCAAGCAATTTATTAATGCGTTGTTATTGGCAAAAGGCGGGGCAGAATCGGCGAATAAGGCAAAAACGCAATTTTTATCTAATATGAGCCATGAATTGCGGACACCGCTGAATGCGATTTTAGGTTTTGCACAACTTTTGCAGGCCGATACCGACCCACCACTCACTGCTGAACAAATGGAATCGTTAACTCATATATATGATGGCGGTATTCATTTATTAGCCTTAATTACCCAAGTATTAGATTTATCAAAATTAGAAGCGGGTATTTTACAGTTAAAAAGTGAAAAAATTGCGTTGGTTGAATTTACTAATGAAATTGTCACTCAGCTTAAACCTTTTATTAGTGATTAAAAATAATATTTTTGTCAATGCCGATAAAATGAAACTTAGACAAGTGATTACTAATTTATTGTCAAATGCCATTAAATATAATAAACCCGATGGGAATGTGTATGTTTTTTTAACCCCTTTACACGATAAAGTCCGATTATCGGTTGCCGATACAGGAAAAGGCATTGCCGCTGAGTTCATGCAGGATTTATTCAAACCTTTTTGTCGCTTAGGGGCTGAGGCAACTACAATTGAAGGAACAGGGATAGGATTGACGATGACTAAAAAATTGCTTGAAATGATGGGTGGGCAGATAGGCGTGGAAAGTAAAGTTAATGAAGGGACAACCTTTTGGATAGAACTGGATGCAGCATTTGTTTAAATCCTTCCCCACTTTAGTTTTATGAAAAGAAGGGAAGGGGTGAAATTTAAGACGGGCTTTGAATAGAGGAAAAAGCAGAACTGTAACATTCAAATTTTTCGCGAATATCGTTATGCTTTAAGGTGGTAATATCAACAGTTTGATAAGAATTTTGCGATTGATCTGGACGTGAAGAATAATAAACACATTTGTCCTCATCAATTAATTTAAAGGTATCGCCTTTGCCTTTTTGTTTTAATTTGTGATGTGGAATAACAAATGAGGTAAATTCTTCGCCTTTGAAATTAAGCAATACAATAATTAAATAATCCAAATCTTTTTCCATAAAATGAATTTTTACCGTTGATTTTGATTCTGTTTCCCAATCAATTGAATCAATTTGGATATGAATGATTTTGTTTGCTTTTTCATCCAATGCTTCAATATTCCAACTTTTTTCAGCCGAATCTTCAACCAATCGAGCGCGTTTTCCTGTTAATCTAATTTCATTCAGGCAATAACTTTTACCAATTTTATCACTACGCATCATTTGCTCCTTAAAAATGTGATGAATGATTCAAGAGCGAGTCCGCTCTTAACTTTACGACCTAAGGTGTAATTTGCGCATGAACCGCGCTATCTACAAAAGATAGCCTATTTTTAGCATCGTTTTTAGAAGATTTACACTAATTTTTTTCTAAACAACTTATTTTCTAAAGCAAGTTAGCACAGTAGCGTTTATTTTCCATCTAAATTACGCCTTATGTATGGGCAGAGAGTATAAGATAGGCAGAAAATTGATAGAAATGTGTTGTTGTGGCACAGCATTTTTGATGTTTTATGGCAAAAATAAGGTATTTGTCGATGATAAGTAGCATTAAAATCAGAGGTGCAAGAACGCATAATCTGAAGAATATTGACCTTGATTTACCACGCGATAGTTTAATCGTGATGACAGGTTTATCAGGGTCGGGTAAATCCTCACTG
This sequence comes from Methylococcaceae bacterium, assembly GCA_020048335.1. Lineage (GTDB taxonomy): Bacteria > Pseudomonadota > Gammaproteobacteria > Methylococcales > Methylomonadaceae > CAIQWF01. The sequence goes on from JAIFMS010000159.1 coordinate 34,769, forward strand.
GCATTTGATACGATTTATGCCGAAGGACAACGCCGTTACGTTGAATCGCTTTCTGCCTATGCCCGGCAATTTTTGTCGATGATGGAAAAGCCTGATGTTGACCACATTGAAGGTTTATCGCCTGCCATTTCGATTGAACAAAAATCCACCTCCCATAATCCTCGCTCCACGGTTGGTACAATTACCGAAATTTACGATTATTTACGCTTGCTATATGCGCGGGTGGGAACGCCCTGTTGTCCTGAGCATGGGCAATCTTTAGAAGCACAAACCATCAGCCAAATGGTGGACGCGGTGTTAAGTGAGCCAGAAGGACAACGCTGGATGTTGCTTGCGCCTGTGGTGAATCAACGTAAAGGAGAGCATTTGCAACTGCTCGAGGGGCTAAAGGCACAAGGGTTTATCAAAGCCTGTATTAATGGTGTTGTGTTTGATTTAGATGAACCGCCGAAGCTGGACTTGCGCAAAAAACACACCATTGAAGTGGTGGTTGACCGCTTTAAAATTAATCCTGAACTGCGCTTGCGTTTGGCAGAATCGTTTGCAACCGCGTTGAAAATGGCAGACGGGATTGCCCTTGTGCGACAACTGGACACGGATAAACAGTTAGTCTTTTCAGAAAAATATGCTTGTTCGCAGTGCGGTTACAGTTTGCCTGAACTAGAGCCGCGTATTTTTTCGTTTAACAATCCGAAGGGCGCGTGACCTGACTGTGATGGCTTAGGGGTTAAACAGCATTTTGACCCTGCGTTACTCGTGCAAAATCCCAACTTAAGTTTAGCCAATGGGGCGATTCGTGGCTGGGATAAGCGCAATTACTATTATTGGCAAATTTTAACCGCCTTAGCCGCCCATTATCAGTTTGCATTGAATGTGCCGTTTGCCACCTTAGACAAAAAAATTCACCAGCTGTTATTTTACGGCAGTCAGAATGAGGACATCGCTTTTACAGTACAAGGTGCAGCGGGGAAAACCTTGCTGAGAACCCATCCTTTTGAAGGGATTATTCCCATTATGGAGCGGCGTTATTTAGAAACCGATTCGCAAACGGTGCGGGATGAATTGGCAAGTTATTTAACTCAACAACCCTGTCCAACCTGTGGCGGGGCGCGGTTAAATTTAGCCGCCCGTCATGTTTTTATCAATCAACAACCGCTGCATAACATTACCGCGCTGTCTATTCACAAAACCTTAGACTTTTTTCAAAATTTAACCTTGGCAGGTCAGCGCGGGGAAATTGCGGCAAAAATTAAGCAAGAAATTGAAGTCAGATTGGAATTTTTAATCAATGTGGGGTTGGATTATTTAAGTTTAGACCGCAGTGCTGATACGCTTTCAGGCGGCGAGGCGCAGCGCATTCGCCTTGCCAGTCAAATTGGTTCTGGCTTGGTTGGGGTGATGTATGTGTTAGATGAACCGTCTATTGGTTTGCATCAACGCGATAATCAACGCTTATTAAATACTTTGTTTTCCTTGCGCGATAGAGGCAACACGGTGATTGTGGTCGAACACGATGAAGAGGCAATCCGAGCGGCTGACTATATTGTTGACATCGGTGCGGGTGCAGGTGTGCATGGCGGGGCTATTGTGGCGCAAGGTACGCCTGAACAAGTTATCAACAATCCTGATTCTTTGACAGGTCGCTATTTATTAGGCAACCTGAGAATTGAAATTCCCGCAAAATTAACCGCACCTGATAAAACCAAACAATTAATCGTGCGCAAAGCGTGCGGTAATAATTTGAAAAATATCACCGTAAGTTTTCCGATTGGTTTGTTTACTTGTGTGACAGGTGTATCAGGTTCGGGAAAATCAACCTTGGTGAATGATACCTTATATCGCCATGTTGCACGGTTGCTCAATCATGCAAATTTACCCGCCGCACCTTGTGCAGGGATTGAAGGTTTAGAGCAGATTGACAAAGTGGTAGATATTGACCAAAGTCCTATCGGGCGGACTCCCCGTTCAAATCCTGCCACTTATACAGGGATTTTTACCCCGATTCGGGAATTATTTTCTGCCACGCCTGAAGCGCGTTCACGCGGCTATACACCCGGACGGTTTAGTTTTAATGTCAAAGGCGGACGCTGTGAAGCGTGTGCAGGTGATGGGGTGATTAAAGTAGAAATGCACTTTTTAGCCGATATTTTTGTTCAATGTGATGTGTGTGCAGGGCAGCGTTATAACCGTGAAACCTTAGATATTCGCTACAAAGGTAAAAATATCCATGAGGTGTTGGCAATGACGGTAGAAGAGGCGGTACAATTTTTTAGTGCCGTGCCTGTTTTGGCAAAAAAATGTCAAACACTGATAAATGTTGGACTCAGTTACATTACTTTAGGGCAAAATGCAATAACTCTTTCAGGTGGCGAAGCACAACGTGTTAAACTAGCAAAAGAATTATCAAAACGTGACACGGGAAAAACCCTTTATATCCTTGATGAGCCTACCACGGGTTTACATTTTCATGACATCAAACAATTACTGGCAGTTTTGCACACCTTAAGAGACCACGGTAACACCGTTATTGTCATTGAACACAATTTAGATGTGATTAAAACTGCTGATTGGGTGATTGATATAGGGCCTGAAGGCGGCGAGGGAGGAGGCAGTGTCATCGCTCAAGGCACGCCGCGAGTTGTTTCTCAACAGAAAACCTCGCACACAGGGTTTTACCTGAAGCGTTTTTTTTAATTTATCACATTTTTGTCCTAAAATAGCTCACAGGATCACTGTTCGTCATGCTCAACCACATGAAAACCTCGCACAGTCAGACATTACTCTGCACCACTTTATTAGCTCTTAGCCTGCAAACTTATCCTGCATCCAATTTTGCAGCTGATTCGCCAACTCCTGCCGTTTCTCCAGCACCTAAAGCCTCTGTTGCTGTTTCTGCCACGCCTGCTCCACTTACAACGGCTGATATTATTGCAAAAATGATTCAGCATAATGTTGCAACTGCCGCCTGGCAAAAACAAGCCAGTGAAGAACTTTATCGTCTTTCAGGTCAACAATTTGTTTGGATTAATAATGCGAATACGGATGCGGCATTAGAATTATTAGCCAAAGCCTCGGAGCGGGTTTTGGAGAGTGAAGATTACAACACGCAAGCCTTAACAACAGAATGGCAAACGATTAAAACGGCTGCGTCACCGACTTTTGAAGAATTAGTACGCTTTGATACTGCCTTAAGCAATAGTGTTATAACCTATCTGTCTGATTTAGGTTATGGACAAGTGAATCCTCAAAAAGTCAGTTTTGATTTTAACGTCAACAAAGAGCATTTAAAACTCGCCGCGTCCATTTTTTCAGCAACCAAAGACGGTAATTTTAAAGCTGTCGCTGATCAGCTTGAACCAACGTTTGTTTTATATCAGCGCATGAAAAAAGCTTTGCTTGACCATATTGCAGCGGAAAAATTACAAAAAGAGTTTAAATTTACCCATTCTGTTTCGGCAGGACATTCTGATGGACAAGTTGCACAATTGCGCCAGTTTTTAACAGCACTTGGGGATATGGAAGCGGCTAAAACAGAAACGGTGTCAACTAGCCCTGTTTATGACGAGGCGTTGTTAGCGGGGGTTAAACATTTTCAAAACCGGCTGGGTTTGGCTGGAAATGGCAGTTTGAATAGTGCCACCCTTGCGGCATTAAATGCCCCATTGACTAATAAAATCGAGCAAATTAAGTTGTCTGTCGAAAGATTACGTTGGTTACCTAAAATTGAAGAAGACCGTTTAGTCATTGTCAATATTCCAAGCTTTCGGCTGTGGGCTTTTCAATCGCTCAAAGATGAAAAAGCAGAACCTTTATCAATGCGGGTTGTGGTTGGAAAAACCGATGGTAAAAAAACCCCAAGTTTTAGTTCAAAAATGAAATATGTGGAGTTTCGCCCAACGTGGACAGTCCCACAAAGTATTATTAAACATGAGTTTGGCAATTTACTGCGTAATCCTGGCGCACTTGCCAAGCGTAATATGAAAGTTTCCTATCACAACGGTAAAATTTCAGTTAGACAAGCTTCGGGCGATCATAATGCGTTGGGATTGGTCAAGTTTTTATTTCCAAACAATCATTCGGTTTATTTTCACGATACGCCGTCAAAACATTTTTTTAATCAAACTCGGCGTGATTTTAGTCATGGTTGCGTTAGGCTGGGCGAGCCTGATGTATTGGCAGAATTTGCTTTAAAACATCAAAAGAAAGGCGCGTGGACAAAAGATCAAGTTAAACAGGCGATGCAAACAGGGGGACAAAAAAGAGTTGTTTTAGAAGAGCCTATTCCTGTGGTTATTTTTTATGGTACAGCCCTTGCGTTGGATAATACGGGAGTGCATTTTTATCAAGATGTTTATGGGCATGATCCAAAGTTAACACAAGCCTTGGATCAATCTAAAAAAAGTATGCCAAAAAAGAAAAAATAAATTATCAGGCATAAAAAAAGCTGCCAGTGCTAAATGGCAGCTTTTTTTGCGAAGAGCTTTTAAATCCAATAGCACATTACCAAGTTCTGATTGTGCCTGTATCAACGTGAACAAAGTCAGAGCTTGCATAATAGCCAACGCCACCTTGCTCCAAGAAAATGGCTGCATCGCGAACGTTTCTGGAGTCAACACCTTGGATACGAATATCAACGGCCTTTCCTTGCATATGCAAGCTGTGGCGAGCAACACCGTCCGTGCGGGCGTGTAACATACTGTTGCTTTCAGGGGAGCGATAACCTGAAATAATATGAAAAGGTCTATTGACTTCTAATGTTAATTGCAATCCGTACAGCAAGTTTAATAAATTAGGATCAATTGGCATCACTTCGTCGGTTCTGTGATCTCTAAAAATATTATCTATTTCCTGTAATGCTTCTGTAAGATACTGCCCACCTTCAAAGTATGTTAAAGAAGCGTTTTCACCTGTATGTGTATTGTAAAATGAAAGCTCGCGTGGCAAAAAATTACGTCGTGTTGATGAAAAACTAACTTGAGGGAAACCGACAGCCGCCACAGAGCCTGCGGTTAATAACTGTAAAAAACGTCTTCTAGGAATATGTTTTTGTTTGTTTTCTGCTGTTAAATTTAACCTACCATCTACCATAATTTTACCTAACGATTAATTTAAAATATCGACTCTAAAAATATTATGTGATTAGAATCGCATTACTATACGGTTCAGATTGTATAATAAATTTTTAGAAAGTCGCATTATTTTAAAATTTACAGGCAAAATAACTGTTGTAATAATACAACAAAAACCTGCTCTAAATCAGACAAACTCAGGGATAGCTCATTTTAAAAAAAGTTTTTTTGTAAGCTTAAAACCACAGCAAAGAGTGCAATTTATTTAATGCGTGTGTTGGCGCTGTTGATAGTGTTGTGTCGCAGAAACAGAAACCGCTTTTACCGCAATCCCGTATTGATACACCATTAAACCGCCTAAATCAGCCCCTAAACTTAACGACAAACACAGTAATGCCGATAAAACTAAAAACAAAGGATGCGTATTGTTTTGACTGTGTGTTTTTTGTTTTAAAAACCGCCAGCCAGATAAAAAACTTGCCAATCCCAAGGTAATCAGCCCAAACAATTCATGTTTTTCCATGATGGCGTGAACATTATCGCCATGTGCAACAGAGCGTTCTGCGATAAAGCCTGCGATAACGGCGAGGAATGCACTGAAAGTGCCTAAATAAAGCAAATAACTGGCCAGTTGCTGAGAGGCTTGATTTTTCCAAATGGAGGCAATGAGATTAACGAAAAAAAAGACGCTCAAAAAAGCAATCGGAAAATGCACAACCAGCGGATGAAAATTATCTAAGGCCGCGATACCAGGGAAAAAAGCCGCAAAAATATCGCCACCTGATTGACCGACTAAACTGGTAAGAAAAACCAACAGGTTGTCTAAAAAAGCTAACGGGTTCTCAGCGGTATCTGCTGTGCCGTGTATTTGAAAAGCTAAAAAATCAGTCATGTCTAACGAAAAATTTCGGCTAAAAAATTACACAGACTTTGCCATGAGCGTTTATCCGCATCTGCTTGGTAAACCGTACCGAAGGCTGGATTATTTGCAACAGGATTGGTAAAAGCGTGCATAGTATGTCCGTAGCTATGCAGTTGCCAGTCTGCCCCCGCATGGGTTAATTCTTGTTGTAAAGCAATCACGTCTTCCACAGGACACATGGGGTCATCATGCCCGTGCAGCACTAACACTTTTGCCTTTATGTTGGTTGCAACTAAGTTAGGCGCAGGTTTTAACATCCCATGAAATGAAACTACACCGCGTATATCAGCTCCTGTTCGGGCTAAATCCAATACGCACAACCCGCCAAAACAAAAACCAATCGCCGCTATTTTTTTATCATCGACCCAAGGCAATAATTTAACCGCGCGTAACGCCGCACAAATGCGCTGTTGCAGCATGGCACGGTCTGTCATAAACGGCTGCATTAAAGTGGCATTTTCAGCCACACTATTGCCTGTGACACCTTTGCCGTACATATCTAAAGCAAACGCAAAATAGCCTAATGCGGCAATTTTTTTCGCTTTTTCTTCCACAAAGCTATCACGCCCATTCCACATAGGACTGATTAATACCGCAGGACGGCGTTCTGTGATGCTGTCATCGTAGGCAAAAAAACCTTCTAATAACACCTCTTCGTCTAAATAATTCAGGGTATTTGCGATAATAGTCATAAAAAGATTCCAAAAGTAAAGTTGAACGTTAGCTTAATTTCTCTGCGGTTTGCAATGCGGCTAAAAAGCCTTCCGCAGCGGCTTGAATCATGTCAAACACATTTTCAAAACCGTATTTTCCACCATAATAAGGGTCTGGTACTTCGCGGGTTTTTAAGTGTGGCGCGTAGTCCAAAAAATAACGAATTTTATTTTTATGTTCAGCAGGACAGGTTTGTTGCAGAATATGGTAGTTATCGTTATCCATCGCCAACACATAATCAAAATCGATAAAATCGCCAAAAACAACTTGTCGAGCGCGTAAATGACTCATCGCAATACCACGACTTTTAGCCACTTGCTGTGAACGCAAATCAGGAGCTTCGTTGGTGTGGTAAGCATGAGTGCCTGCGGAGTCGATAACAAATCGTTCAGATAAATTTTTATCTTTAACTAATTGGGTAAAAACCCCTTCAGCCGTCGGAGAGCGGCAAATATTGCCCATACAAACAAATAATACATTTATTTTTTTCATTTAATCGTCAAAAATCACATTTTTGTTATATCGTAACTCAATTTTTTTATTAAAATAGCTACAATAATGATGTTAAGTGTGTTGTTTATCTAACGCTTTAGATAATTAAGTCTTTATAAAGGATAAGTCCATGAAAATAAGTACCTTCTTTTTGTTAGCAGCCAGTATTGGTATTGCACAAGCAAACGTTCATAAGTGTCCAGGTAAAACACAAGGGCAATTTGTTTATCAACAGCAAGCGTGTAAAGGCGCAAAACCTGAAGATCATACTCTAAAAATTCAGGCTTTTGATAAACGCAAAATTACCGAAGCACAGAAAAGTTTAGCCAAAGAAGTCGCAGAAATTAAGGAAAAAGAGCAGGCCGCTTTAGCCCCTGTCACCCCAGCAGAAACAGGGCAGGGAGCCAGTTCGTCCAATCCCCCGTCAACTACAAACCCACCAACATCGTCAGTTCCACCCGCGCCTGCGCCTGAAAAACAACCCGCTGTTCCCCCTAAACATTAATCATTCCCCTCTGTTTTTACAAAGCAGAGGGTTAAGGTTTAATTGCCGTCACTAAGGCATTTACTTCCTCGCGCTGCGTTAAATTAATGTCCACAAATCCTACTTGGCTTAACTGCGCCAAGGCAACGCTTTCTCGCATAATATGATTTTCAGATTCATCAGCAAACAAATGGGTTAGCCATTGCTCGAGTAAATCTAACCGGTTTTGCGCAATAAACACTTTAAAATAGCCCGCAATTTCCTTTTGCACGAGTAACGTATGCGCCGAAATAGCATCTAAGGCATAGCGGTCGCCATTGATAAATTGCCCACCCGATTTGAGTACCCGAAAAATTTCCACCATTACTTGCGCACGATACGGGGCTAAAAAATTGTGTAAGGTATAGGCACTGGCAATCACATCAATACTATTATCAGGCATTTTTTCCAACGCACTTAGCGCGTCATCACCTGAAAAAATCAATTGCCCCGCTTCGTGATAAGGCTGTAAATTCCGTCGTGCCTGTTCCTGCATCGTTGGCTCATTATCGACACTGATTATTACACTATTCGTAGTTTCAGCAAAAATAGCCGCCGTTGTAATCCCAGTACCACCGCCTAATTCAACAATCCGCAGTTTTTTTGGGAACTGTTGACTATAAGCGGCGACAGCAGAACCGACTAATTGGCTCATTTTTGCCGCTAACGGGCAAATCAAGGCAAGCATTTGATATTCCTTGCCCATTGCCCCTGAAAACATTGCCTCATAGTTTGCAGAATCTGTCATTATGTTACTCACTTTTTTGTTTTGCTTGATACAAAGCCAATTGTTCAGGCGTGGCATCGACTTGATAAGCGGTTTTCCACTCAGAATACGGCATTCCATAAATAAGGGTGCGAGCTTGTTCATAATCAACGGCAAGCCCCCGTTCCTGTGCCTCTGCTGCATACCATTTTGCTAAACAATTGCGACAAAAATCGGCAGTAATCATCAATTCAATATTTTGTACTTCGGTATGTTTTTGCAAATGACTGACCAGCCGTCTAAAGGCAGCCGCTTCCAGCTCTGTTTGTATTGTTTTATCCACAACGTTCTCCAAAATAGCAACATTTTAACAGAAATAATGCCACTAACGTGTACAAACTGAGGTAAAGATTTTACAATCCCCCTTTGTGATAGAGTCTAAGGTCGCTAAATCCATTCTTCGCACGTTCCCATTTTTAATAGATACCATGAAAAAACAATTAGTTGAATTTTTCCCAATCGTCTTATTTTTTATTGCGTTTAAATTATACGACATCTATGTTGCAACAGCGGTTGTCATTGTTGCTACTTTGCTACAAGTGGGGTTTACTTGGTTCAAATATGGTAAAGTAGAAACCATGCAATGGATTACCCTTGGCTTAATTTTAGTCATGGGCGGTGCAACGCTTTATTTACACGATGAAAAGTTTATTAAATGGAAACTCACCATCATTGAATGGGCTTTTGGGCTTGCCTTTTTAGGCAGTCATTTCATCGGTGAAAAACCATTTATTGAACGAATGATGGCAGCAGGTTTGCAATTGCCAGCCCCTATTTGGAAACGCTTAAATCTGGTTTGGGCAGGCTTTTTTATCAGCGTCGGGTTTTTAAATTTATATGTGATGAATCATTATAATACCGATGATTGGGTGCTGTTTAAAACCATTGGTGTTCCGGTATTGATGGTTGTTTTTATCGTGCTACAAATGATTTTTTTATACAAACACATTATCCAAGAAACAGAGGAATGAAACCGTGTTATATGCCATTATCAGTGAAGATATTAAGGCAAGTTTAGAAAAACGCACCACTGCGCGTCCTGCGCATTTACAGCGTTTACAAGCCTTACAAGATGCAGGTAAACTGGTATTAGCAGGACCTCATCCTGCAATAGATAGCAACGACCCAGGTGAAGCAGGTTTTACAGGCAGTCTTATCGTTGCTGAATTTGATACTTTACAACAAGCACAACAATGGGCAATTGCCGACCCTTATATTGAGGCGGGCGTTTATGCGCGTGTTGTGGTTAAACCCTTTAAGCAGGTCTTTCCCCAATGATAACCACCGATGTTATTAGACAAAAATTAACCGCTGCATTAAATCCTTCTGTGATTGAAATTCTTGATAGCAGTGCAGCTCACGCAGGTCATGCGGGTGCAAAAAAAGGCGGTGGTCATTTCCATCTTACCTTGGTTGCCGACATATTTGAGGATAAAACGTTGGTGCAACGCCATCAACTGATTTACGCCGCCTTAGCTGACATGATGACCGAACAAATTCATGCCTTAGGTATCAATGCCTTATCCCCTTCTGAACATTCAACAGGTCGTTTATAAATGAACAAAAAGTTAATTTCCTCGCTTTTGTTAGGAAGCGTACTCCTTGCAGGTTGTAATCAACAACCCTCGCCTTCAGCGGCAACAACCCCCGCCTCAGCTTTAGGAACAGAACCGTCTGTCTCTAAAGACGATGCGGTTGCGATTGTCAATGGCACACCTATCAGCAAAGCGAGCTTTAAAACCTTAGAAGATGAAATTACCTTGCGGGCGCGTGGGCAAAAATTTCCTAAAGAGCAGTTGCTAGAAGAGTTAATTCAACGTGAGTTGTTGGTGCAAGATGCGCAAAAAAAGAAATTGCAAGACACGGTTGAAGTTAAAGAACGCTTAAAAATGGCAGAGCGCAGTTTGTTATCGCAAGCGGATTTGCAGGATTATTTAAAAGCCAACCCCATTTCTGATGCCGATATTAAAGCCGAATACGATAAAGAAGTGGTTAAAATGTCGGGAACAGAATACAAAGCCAGTCATATTTTAGTTAAATCTGAAGATGAGGCGAAAAAATTAATAGCGCAACTGAATAAGGGCGGCAATTTTGCTGAATTAGCGAAGAAAAATTCCCTCGACCCGTCGAATATGCAAGGGGGCGATTTAGGCTGGTTTGCCGAGGGGCAAATGGTTGAACCCTTTTCTAAAGCGGTGGCTGGCTTAGAAAAAGGTAAATACACGCAAACGCCTGTGCAGACCCAATTTGGCTGGCACGTTATTTTGCGCGAAGATTCCAGAGCGCAAGTGCCACCGCCTTTTGAAGCAATAAAAGAGCAGTTGCGTCCTGGTTTGCAACAGCAAAAAGTGCAAGCGATGCTAGAAAATTTGCGCAAAACGGCTAAAGTTGAGGTTTTAATGTCGTTTGAAGAACCTAAAACGGTTGCGCCACCTGCTGAGGTTGTTAAACCTGAGCCTGTTGCGGATGCACCTGCAAAAGTTGAAGAAGCTGCGGCGAGCAAACCTGCGGAAGCTGAAAAGAAATAAATTCGCTTTATATGGCAACCGTCAGTTGTTTAACGAACTGGCGGTTGTTGTGTTGAATCATTGGCATAGTCGCCAATATGAATTTAACCTAAAAATCCAATTCCACCTAGCAATCTTGCACCCATCGCAACAACGTTTTTAAAGCTTTCAAACGACATTA
>JAIFMS010000087.1 GCA_020048335.1 Methylococcaceae bacterium
GAATTATTACGTTATTTACAACACGCTAATGCAGTAAGTGCTTTAAAAGAAGTTATTATCGGATTGGATTTTTTACAATTTAATGCCAATCAAGCCACCCGTCCTGATTTTGTAGAACAACGATTGGCAGTTAACGTAAATAATGAATTAAATCAAAGTCCTTATTATGGCGATTATTTACCCACGCTTTTTTCCTTAAATGCCGTTGCTAGCTCTTTTAAAGAAATAACAGGGCTTGCCAAACCCAATGATTTATATTTTGCTAATGGTTTTCGGGTTGAATCGTTAAATGGTGGCGGAGTTAATTATTTTATTATTAATGAAACCAGCTATATTAATGGCGTTCATTCTAATTTTGCGTTTCGCAATCCCACTATGGATACGCTCGATTGTTTCCGTCGTATCCTTCTATTAGCCCACCAACATCATATTCAACTGCGCTTATTTATTCCCCCCGCTCATGCGCGACAATGGGAAACGATTCATGGCGCGGGTTTGTGGCAAACGTGGGAAATCTGGAAAAGACAGTTGGTTGCGCTGAATGAAAGCGTTGCCCGACAACATCAATCACAACCGTTTGAATTAATTGACTTTTCTGGTTATAGCCGCTATTCGACTGAAAGCGTGCCACGCGAGGCAGGAAAATCAATGCGCTGGTACGCCGATTCTGCGCATTTTTTACCTGAAATCGGTGAATTAATTTTACAGCGCCTGTTTAATCCACACACTAAAGCTGAAGCCAATTTTGGCGTGGCATTAACTTCGGCAACAGTTGAACAAAATTTAACCACAATTCGTGCTGACCGTGTGCGTTATATTAGTACGCATCCGTTGGATAAAGCGGATGTCGATAAAATTGTGCAGGAGCGGGCGCAGCGGGTGAACTATTTATTTGGACAGCCACAAAAATGACCCAAAATCTTTTATACAAAAAACCACTTCAACGCATTTTATTGATTACATTGCGCTTTTTAGGTGATACGCTCTTAACCACGCCCCTGTTAAACTCCTTACGCACCGCCTATCCAAAAGCGGAAATTGATGTGTTGGTATTTAAAAACACCGCCGCCATGTTGGAAGGAAATCCTGCAATTGCCCACATTGTCACGATTGCGCAAAAACCGACTTGGCAAGAACAAAAAACTTTGTTTAAGCGCATTTTTCGCCGTTATGATGTAGCCATTTCCACCCAAGCAGGCGACCGCCCTACCCTATATGCTTGTTTAGCGGCGAAAACTCGGATTGGTTTTGTTCCGCCAAAACCGCAAACGGGCTGGTTTAAACGCTATTTTCTTACTCGCTGGCTCGAGTTTGATGTCCAAAAAACCCACACTGTGTTGGAAATGTTGCGGTTATGTGAGTTGTTAAATATTGCACCGATTTATCAATTGACTGCGCCGCAAAGTCATTTTGATATAAAAACGGTGCAGGGATTAACGCAAAATTACGCTGTTCTGCACATTTTACCGCAATGGCGATATAAACAATGGACACGCGCAGGTTGGCTTGCCGTTGCACACTATTTACACAATCAAGGAATCCAAGTGGTGTTATCGGGCAGTCCCTTGCCACAAGAAATCACTTATTTAGCAGAATTACAAACAGAATGCCCTGAAAATACTCTGAACTTGGCAGGAAAACTAACCCTTGCTGAATTAGCACAACTGATAAAGCAAGCCTGCCTTTTTATCGGTGTTGATACGGGGATTACGCATTTAGCCGCTGCCACAGAAGTCCCTACTATTGCATTATTCGGGGCAACCGACCCTGTAAAATGGACACCTTGGCCTGCACAGTATCACAGCACTGAACCGCCTTTTGCCAGCAAAGGCAGTCAGCAAGTGAATAATGTCTACTTGATTCAAGGGGAAAAAGACTGTGTACCGTGTTATTTTGAAGGCTGCGAACGGCATCAACAAAGCCACAGCGATTGTTTGGAACAATTACCCGCTAAACGGGTAATAAAGGTAATTGAACAAGTGATAAACTCCATATCCTTTTTGTAATTGCCTGAAATTTACCTTTTTTCATTTATCCCAATTGCAATAAGTGCTGTGCCGCTTTAATCGCCTTTCTCACCGTTTCTGGCGCAGTGCCACCAATATGTTTGCGCGCCGCCACCGAGCCTTCCAGTGTTAAAACAGAAAAGACCTCTTCGGTAATTTGCGTAGAAAACCCTTGCAATTCACTCAATGATAATTCGGACAAATCACGGTTGGTTTCCACGCCTAAACGCACCGCCTGCCCAACAATTTCATGGGCATCGCGAAACGCCAAACCTTTCCGCACTAAATAATCGGCTAAATCGGTGGCAGTGGCAAAGCCGCGTTTCGCCGATTGGTACATAGTGTCTTTTTTCGCTTCGACGTGCGGCATCATGTCGGCAAAGGCACGCAGGCAATTGACCACCGTGTCCACCGTATCAAACAGGGGTTCTTTATCTTCTTGATTATCCTTGTTATACGCCAGCGGCTGCCCTTTCATCAACATCAACAAACTCATCAAATGCCCGACCACACGCCCCGATTTGCCGCGCACTAATTCCGGCACATCCGGATTTTTCTTTTGCGGCATAATCGACGAGCCGGTACAAAACGCATCAGGAATGTCGATAAAATTAAACTGCGCACTCGCCCATAAAATCAGTTCTTCGGAAAAACGCGAGAGGTGCAGCATGATTAAACTAGCGGCGGCGGTGAATTCAATCGCAAAATCGCGGTCGCTGACCGAATCGAGCGAATTATTCGACGGACGCAAAAAACCGAGCAATTGCGCGGTCATAAAACGGTCAATCGGATAGCTTGTTCCTGCCAACGCCGCCGCACCTAACGGCATGATATTTAAACGTTTTTTGCAATCGTCTAAGCGTTCTGCATCGCGGCTTAACATTTCAAACCATGCCATTAAGTGATGTCCAAATGTCACAGGTTGGGCAACTTGCAAATGCGTGAAGCCAGGCATAATCGTGTCGGCGTGTTGTTCGGCTAAATCCAACAGCGCAAATTGCAAGCGTTTTAATTGTGTTTGAATCACGCCAATTTCATCGCGCAAATACAAGCGAATATCGGTTGCCACTTGGTCATTACGCGAGCGTCCGGTGTGCAATTTTTTCCCCGCGATGCCGATTAAATCGGTCAATCGCGCCTCGATATTCATGTGAACATCTTCTTGCTGAATTGACCAAACAAACTTACCTGCGCCAATTTCAGCCTGAATTTGGGCTAAACCTGTTTGAATATCGACTAATTCGCTGGCTGTTAAAATGCCAATAGAATGCAGCATTTGTGCATGAGCCAGTGAACCTTGAATATCTTGCATTGCCATCCGCTGGTCAAAATCTACCGAAGCGGTGAAAATTTCCACAAACGCATCGGTGGCCTGGGCAAAACGCGCACTGGAAAGTTTTTCGGTATTTACGCTAGTCATCTTGCTGCCTCTTTTAAAGTAAAAAAAGCGATTATACCGTAACCATGCTGGTAGATTTTTGCCTTTTCCCAAAGCCAGATTTTGACTCTTTGCGCAATAAAAAACAGCTTAATTTCCATCGCAGCGACCCATTTAATATGGGTTGTTTGAGCGCAAGTGGTAAAACTTATCGCCTTTTGTTTAGGCTAATCTAATAGGCGAAGTCATGGTAAATAATACCGCGTTCAATTCCAGTTCTGCTAAAATGCGATACCTTTGAATCGACTCGCCCGTGTAAAGTTTTAAAAAATTTTACTGTTACACTTTTACCGTTAAGGAGATTACCCCGCCAATGAGCAATAAGCCTATTAAAATAGAAGATTACTACGAACAGGCGACTTTTAACCGCATTAAAGCGTTAGCTGATACCAAAGAAACCCCATTTGTCGTGATTGATACGGCAACGGTGGATCGGCAGTATGATACCTTGGTTGGATATTTTCCTTATGCCAGCGTTTATTATGCAGTGAAAGCCAATCCTGCTGTGCAGATTTTGACACTTTTGCGTGATAAGGGGGCAAATTTTGATATTGCCTCTATTTATGAATTGGAAAAAGTGCTAAGTCTTGGGGTTTCGCCTGATCGCTGTAGTTATGGCAACACCATCAAAAAAAGTCGTGATATTCGTACCTTTTATGAAAAAGGGGTGCGACTATTTGCAACTGATTCAGAGGCGGATTTGCGCAATATTGCCAAAGCCGCACCTGGCTCGCGCATTTATGTGCGCATTTTAACCGAAGGAACACAAACGGCTGATTGGCCGTTATCACGCAAATTTGGTTGTCAAAATGATATGGCAATTGATTTGTTGATTCTAGCGCGTGATTTAGGCTTAATCCCTTATGGTGTCTCATTTCATGTCGGTTCACAACAGCGCGATATTGGCGCGTGGGACGCGGCGATTGGCAAGGTGAAAAATATTTTTGAACGCTTGCAACTTGAAGATAATATTGAATTAAAAATGATTAACTTAGGCGGTGGCTTTCCTGCCAACTATTTAACCAAAACCAATGAATTATCGGACTATGCCGAAGAAATCACCCGTTTTATTCGTGAAGATTTCGGCGATGATTTTCCTGAAATTATTTTAGAGCCAGGACGTTCTTTGATTTCTAATGCGGGAATTTTAGTCAGTGAAATTGTTTTAATTTCGCGTAAATCCCATAAATCCTTACACCGCTGGATTTATACCGATGTCGGTAAATTTTCAGGTCTAATTGAAACCTTAGATGAATCTATCAAATACCCTATTTATACAGGCAAACATGGCGAATTAGAAGAGGCGGTGATTGCAGGCCCTACCTGTGATAGCGCGGACATTATGTATGAAAATTATATGTATGGTTTGCCACTAAATTTAGCCATCGGCGACAGACTGTATTGGCTTTCGACAGGGGCATATACCACCACTTACAGTGCCGTTGAGTTTAATGGTTTTCCCCCTTTAAAAGACTATTACGTTTAATATTATGATAAAAAATTAGTATTTTTAATGTTTTACGAGTCAAAATGCAATGACAGGATAAAACTGTTGCCAATTAGGATAAATATTAGACTTGATTTTAACTTGTTTAAGCAATAGGTTGGTAAAAATAGTAATGAAACACTCTTCTTTTGTAACTTTTTAATTTTTAATATTTTGGAATACAAAACCTAGGTTTTGTATTCCTTTTTTACAAATAGTCTTAAAATACAATACGTTATAAGACCGTGATATTCAATTGAAACAACTCTATTATCAAAACTCGTTCAATCCTTCATGCAATGGTAATTACTGGTTTTCCATTTTTTAAAGTCTGTTATAATACAGCTGCTTGTTTCGACAAGCACCTATGTTATAGGCAGCTAGTTCAACTGGATAGAGCGTCCTCCTGCTAAGGGGAAGGTTACGGGTTCGAGTCCCGTGCTGAAAACAAATTCTGCTAGTAGAGTTTATTTTCAGCACTGGCTTCCACTCAATAGTAAAACTAAGTAGAAAATAGGTAGCCAATCAGCAAAAAGCATATTAGAATAACCAAAGAATGCTCGCAGACTTGTTTAGAAAATAACACGATAATTAAAATCTTTAGGAGGCAGAAAATGTCAAAACAACAGATTTTAAAGCAAACAAGGCATTCCGTTACCTTAGAAAAGGTCGAGGCTTGTGTCCGGTAAAGACGTTCTGAATACTGAAAATCGAATTTTCAGCGAAAGCCCTCTTAAGAGGGCTTTTGTTATTTAGAGAGTAGGCTTTTTTAAAGTGTTATGGGCAATTACAAAAAAGCCTATCTTTTTTGGTTTCCCTAAAGGCTCATCTAAAGGATGTGCTGTTGTGATGTGCAATCGCAACCTCCTTTTTTCTTTGAAAGATACAAAGATAACTTTGTAATCGCATTCGTTACCGTCTGGATTTTTTAGTTTGCAGACAGCGTAACTTTCTCCACCAGCATGAAAGCAAAATCTCTTGTCCAGCGTCTTGATAATATCTTTCAATTGAAAGGATAATTCATATCTTTTGAAGTGAAACGGTCTTTTGGCTTTTGGTGCGAAGTACATTAATTTGTTTCGTTCTTCCTCAGTTTGATTAGCTTGATCTTTAGCAAAACAGTGAAAACTATAAGTAACAATATATTTGTAGATAAGCGTTGTGCCATCTTTTTTCAGTTCTGTGTACTCAACCTCATGTGCATCAAGATGTGATAAATCATAAACCTGACCTTCTAATTCAAAGTTTTTCCATGCAGTAACCTCTTCTATTGTGTTAAACCGCTTTTTTACATCCATGATAATAAATTGTTAGCTTGATTGAAAAAAATCGAATCTATAACATAAAACAGCAAAAAAAAACAACTCTGTAAACGGTGGACTACAATACTCTCTTTCGATACCTTTTAATTCTCCATGACTTTATCCAATCGTGTTGCCATTATCGGCGGCGGCCCCGCAGGACTAATGGCAGCACAAACCCTTGCGCAAGCAGGTATTGCGGTTGATTTATACGACTCCATGCCTTCTGTAGGACGCAAATTTTTACTCGCTGGCAAAGGCGGATTGAATCTAACTCACAGTGAACCCTTTGCAACGTTTGTACAACGTTATGGCGACCGCCAACCGCAAATCAGCCCTTTGCTAGCACAATTTACTCCGCAAATGTTACGCAACTGGGCAAGTGAACTAGGCATTGCAACCTTTGTTGGCTCATCTGGGCGAATTTTTCCTGTTGAAATGAAAGCAGCTCCCTTATTACGCGCTTGGTTGCGACAATTGCGGCAACTGGGTGTGCGATTTCATACGCGCCATCGTTGGTGTGGTTGGAATGCACAGCAACAAGTGCGTTTTATTACGCCTGCGGGTGAAAAAACCGTGACCGCCGATGTGCTGATTTTAGCCTTGGGCGGTGGCAGTTGGGCAAAACTGGGTTCAGATGGGACATGGATACCGTTTTTAACTGAAAAAAAAGTAGCGGTTGCGCCGTTACAGCCTGCAAACTGTGGCTTTGAAGTGGCCTGGAGCGATTATTTTCGCCACCGCTTTGCGGCAACCCCTTTAAAGTCGCTGGTACTCTCGTTTAGTGCAACCGATGGCAAGCAGTATCAACAACGCGGGGAACTGATGCTTACTGCCACAGGAGTTGAAGGGAGTTTGATTTATGCTTTTTCCGCCGCCTTGCGCGAAACGATTAATGCGACAGGTAAAGCCGATATTTACTTGGATTTATGCCCTGACCGTTCGTTAGCCCAATTAGGCAAAGCCTTGACGCAAGCAGCAGGGTCACAATCGCTTGCCAATCAATTGCGCCGTGTGGCTAATTTAACGGGGGCAAAAGCCGCTTTGTTACGCGAGGTTTTAAGCATAGACGCTTTTAAGCAGCCTGAAAAATTAGCCCAAACGATTAAAGCGTTGCCATTGTGTTTAATAAAACCGCGTCCTTTGGATGAAGCCATTAGTAGCGCGGGCGGGGTGAGTTTTTCGGCAATGAATCAACACTTAATGCTAAACGCTTTACCAGGGGTTTTTTGTGCAGGCGAAATGCTCGATTGGGAAGCCCCAACAGGCGGTTATTTACTCACAGCGTGTTTTGCCAGTGGTAAAGCGGTGGGGTTAAATGCACTGGCTTGGCTAAGTCAGGGCAAGTAATCCACCACGTTGTATTGTTGACCATGTTGGCAAATTCAAGCACCATAAAACGTAAGCTCAATGACTTAAAGTACCATAAAAGTGTAGCGTTCACGGTAAGTCTGTCAGGCTATAACATGATAAAATAGCAACGTTAGATTGAGAGCCTTGTAAAAATTATCGCAATAGGAGCTAATTAATGATTGATCCCAAAGAGATTATAGAAAAATTCACGGTCGAAGAGTTGTGCCAAACAGCGGACAGTTATTTTAAAGCCATTCCTGACCCTACCCCTTTGATGACAAAGCCTTTTAATACCTTTATTGAAACGCCGACCATGTTGCAAAATATGGGCTTGCTATTGTCGGGGTTACACTTGGCAAAAACGATGACAGTTTTAGAATTTGCGGCAGGAACGTGTTGGTTCTCGCGCTATTTGAATCAAGCCCAATGTATTACCATCAGTTGCGATGTTTCCGAAACAGCCTTAGAAATTGGCAAACGTTTATTTAAAGAGCATCCCACTATTGGAGAATTGGTAGCCGAACCGCGATTTTTGCATTTTGATGGACATAAAATTGATTTGCCCGATGAATCAGTGGATAGAATTTTGTGCCATGACGGGCTGCATCATGTGCCTAATCAAGAAACCATTTTGGCAGAATTTGCTCGCGTTCTAAAAAAAGGCGGCATTGCAGGTTTTTGTGAGCCAGGCGAAAATCATTCTAAATCGCCCGCATCTCAATATGAAATGAAGCATTACAATGTATTAGAAAATGATATTTTTATTGCTGACATTTTTAATTTAGCACAGCAGCATGGCTTTACCGATATTAAATTAAAGCTGCTAAGTGATATGGAAGTCTCATTAACACAACATCAATTGTTAATAGGTAGAAATAAAAATCCAGACATACTGCCACATAAAGTTGAATTGGAAAAGGGCATTATTCATCATATTGCCGCCGTAATGACCGACAAAACAATTTTCTTTCTATATAAAGGTGAATTCATTCCTGATAGTCGCAGTCATGTTGGATTAAATTATCATCTCTTAACGCCTGAAATTGTATTATCGACCAAAGTCAATGCGCAATTATCAATTCCATTGGAGATTACCAATATTGGTACAACACGATGGTTAAATGAAAATATCCACGATATTGGCGTGGTAAAAATAGGTTCTCATCTTTATGATGAGGCGGGAAATTTAATCGAGTTTGAATTTTCCAGAGACCGAATTAACCAAGCCATTGCACCTGGCGAAGCCTTTGCACAAGTAATAGAAGTTAAGTTTGTGCAAACAGGCGTCTTTAAATTAGCGATTGATTTAGTTTCTGAGACAGTGACGTGGTTTGAATTGGGCGGGGCAAAACCGCTTTTACTCACCATTCAAGTTGAGTAAGTAAAAAGCACTTGTCTCAAAAAGTCACTCCAACCGTTACTTGCCCTTCTTTATAAAAGAAGGGCGTTGCTTTTTTTAAACCAAAAGCGCTGGCATGAAATTAAGGATTTACGAGATGTTCAACTTTTTGATTTCGCCTAATATCCGATAAAACGAACCACTACCCGATTCTTGCACGGCATCCACAAGATATTTCGCCCCTTCTACTCGTAAATTTTGTGGGAACTGCACATTCCAATCCGCATGATACCCTGCTGAAAGCACCCGTACCCGTAATTTTGACCCTTCTTTCACACAGTGCAAGACCACGCCCTGTTGAGTATCATGCGCCTCTTCTAAAAAGTGAGCATTCACTAACGCCACCGCAGGCGGTGCTTTAATGCTGCGGGCTTGCGGAAATGCCCCTTCTTTGGCTTGTGCAAGCGCGGCAGAACTGGCATCAATACAGGCCATTACGCCATCGGTGGTGACAATATACAACCGCTCATTCAAATATTGCATGGAATAAGCCGAACCACAGCCTGTGGCTAATTTCCACAACCGTTCACCGTTTTGGTGAAAACAATAAATGGATGAATAATTGTCGCCTGCAAAAATATATTCACCATTTTTAGAAGTCGCACAGGAAAAAACAGCCGCATCGCACGGATAAGTGGCTATCAGTTGCCCTTGCTTGGTGATGGCATGAATCTTTTTTGCTGCGGTACTAACGTATAACAGCTCTTTTTCTTGCCAGCCAAACAGCACTTCTCCCACCGTTTTACAGTGCCAAACCGCCGTACCTGTCAAGGGTTTTGCTGCCAGCATGGAGTTCAAGGTACTGCGAAACGAGTTGTGATAAGCCGTGACACCTTTGCTGTGACCGTGATAGGCAAATTGTTCATCACAGCGAATCATCCAACCCGAATCCCCTGAACTTTGATAAGTTGAAATCTCCTCGCCTTCGTAGTCATTGATGAAAACACTGCCTTCGCTGTCAGAAATCCCCAAAATCCCATCACAAATATCAATCCAATAAATATCGACTTCTTTTTCAATATCGTAAGCCACGCGCGGCACTTTCGCCATTAAATCATACACTTTGCCATCATCACAGCCGACATATAACCAGCGTCCGTCAGAAACAATCGCTTTAACCCCGTTATTGAAGCGAAATTGTTGTTTTACTTGGGCTTCTTGACTTAATTGATAAACGTTGCCGTCTTCATTGCCAATCCAACATCCTTGCTCATCGACAAAAATGCCATAGGCGCGACTGCCAGATTTAAACTGCCACAATACGGGGGCATTTTTCGCACTCGATTGATTGCTGACAATCACACGACGATTCACAGGACGCGCCGCGCGTTCACCTTTAACGGCTTCAGCGTAACCTTTTTTACGCTTTTCATTGAGTTTTTTTGTTGCTTCGGCGAGGGCTTTTTCAGGGGTGGGAAAGGTTTTTGTTGAGCTTTGTCCTTGTTGACCAATTCGCCCATAACGAATGCGCATTTCACAATCATTGACAGTCACTTCGTAAAATTTGTGTGACACACCGTTATCTTCGGAGAGTTCTAAGTAAGTCGTTTGCATGATTAGATTACAATGAATACAGGTTAAAGAAGTTGATTAGGGCTGAATTATTTCAAAGCAAGTTCGTACGCTAACAGGATTTAGCCAAAGTTAATTTTAGCTTCCATATCATTGCGCGAGTCGGCATTTTTCAATGCTTCTTCCATGGCAATTTTGCCTTCTTTGTACAAATCATACAGGGCAGAATCAAAGATTTTCATCCCCTTACTACCACTGGTAGTCATCGCATCTTTCACTTCACTTAACTCCCCTTTCAAAATTAAATTGGCAATGTGCGGAGTGTTAATCATAATCTCAATCGCGGCACAGCGTTTGCCACGCACGTCGGGGATAAGTCGTTGAGAAACAACGGCATTTAAACTGCCAGCAATATCACTAAACAATTGTTTGTGCCGCGCTTGTGGAAACATATTCACAATCCGTTCTAAGGCTTGATTGGCGTTATTGGCGTGCATGGTTGAAATACACAAATGCCCAGTATTGGCAAGCTCAAGTGCCGCTTCCATCGTTTCTTCATCGCGGATTTCCCCAATTAAAATCACATCGGGGGCTTCCCGCAAGCTGGCTTTTAAGGCTTTGGCATAAGAAGCGGTATCCACGCCCACTTCCCGTTGATTGACAATCGACATTAAATTCGGATGCGAAAATTCAACAGGGTCTTCAATGGTTAAAATATGCCCGGGTGAATTGGCATTGCGATGATTAATCATTGCCGCTAACGTAGTTGATTTTCCTGAGCCTGTGCCGCCGACCATCAGCAACAAGCCGCGTTTTTCCATAATTAATTCCAGCAAAATTTCAGGCAAACCCATGTCTTGCGCATTTGGAATCACCGAAGGAATTAAACGCATCACCAATCCCACGGTTTTGCGCTGATAAAACGCATTGGCACGAAACCGCGCACTGCCATCGGGCATGGCAATGGCAAAGTCTAAATCTTTGGTGGCTTCAAATTCTTCTTGTTGGGTTTTATCCATAATGCCCCGCACGGCGGAGGCGGTTAATTCAGGGGTTAAGATAAATTTATCTAATTCAATCGCCCGACCTGATAGTTTGGTTTTAATGGTTGAGCCTGCGGTAATAAATAAATCCGAAGATTGAATTTCTACCATTTTTGCCAAATACGGAATTAAATCTAAATCCCCAGTGGGCGCAGCCCCTAACACCTGAATATTGGAAGTATCAATTTCACCTTTGGGTTTTTCAGCCGGTTTTTCAACTTTTACGTCGGCAACTGGCGTAGCCGTAATCGCAGCAGGTTTGAAAACAACCGCCACGCCTGCCTCTTCTAGGGTAATCGTGACGCTAAAGGTGATTTTTTCAGCGGTGAGATAATCAAAACTCACGGTTTTTTGCTGAATCAACGCCTTTTTATTGGTTTCATCCAATAAACTAAATGCAATCTCCTTGGTTGATTTAGAGTCCAAGATGGCTTTACCGAGGGGTTTTTCTTGCCCTGCAATACAAACCAGTGGCGGCGAGCCGATTTTTAAAATCAGGCTTTGGGCATTTTTTTCAGTAACTAATTTTAAATACGGGGTTAAATCCATGATAATTGAGTAAACCTTTTAAACAGAGAATTTCTAATGACCTTCTTCATCGTCTTTACTATGCAGAGACAATGAGTTGTTACTCATATCGCCGCCTGCGGCAAGTTTAATTCGCAAGCGCAATTCGTTAGCCGAATCTGCATTTGCCATTGCCTCATCAAAGGAAATTTTGCCTGCGTTATATAAATCATACAACGCTTGGTCAAAGGTTTGCATCCCTAATTCTTTGGATTTTGCCATCACAGGTTTAATACCGATTTGGTCGTTTTTGGCAATCATTTCAGAAATTAAAGGGCTGTTTAATAAAATTTCAATCGCTGCACAACGCCCCCCATCAACGGTTTTAACCAATCGCTGTGACACAATCGCACGCAAATTGATAGATAAATCGCCCATCAGCTTTTGTTGGGTTTCGGTAGAAAAAAAGCTTAACACCCGATCAATGGCTTGGTTGGCATTATTGGCGTGTAAAGTTGCCATCGCCAAATGACCAGTTTGCGCAAACTCCATCCCAAAGCCCATAATTTCAGCATCACGAATTTCACCCAATAGAATCACATCAGGGGCTTGGCGCAAGGTGTTGTGCAAAGCGTTTTCCCAACTTTTTGAATCCACCCCAATTTCACGCTGCATCATCACGCAATTTTTATGGGGATGTACATATTCAATCGGGTCTTCAAGGGTAATAATATGTCCGTAGCTAGAAGAATTGCGATGGTCAATTAACGCTGCCATCGTAGTTGATTTTCCTGAGCCTGTTCCACCGACCATAATAATCAAGCCATTTTTTGCCATGATGACCTCTTTTAAAATCTGTGGCAGCCCTAATTTATCAAAGTTAGGCACTTCGGCGGTAATCACCCGCATCACCAGCCCTTGACAATTTTGCTGCACAAACGCATTGCAGCGAAACCGCCCAATCCCTGCTGGAGCAATCGCAAAATTACATTCTTGGGTTTCTTCAAAGGCTTTTAGCTGCTTGTCATTCATAATGCACTGAGTAAGTGCCTTAGAATCCTCGCTTGATAAAGGCTGTTTCGTAATCGGGGTCATTTTGCCTTTGACTTTCATCGCAGGCGGAAAACCTGCGGTAATAAATAAATCCGACCCCCCTGTTTGCAGCATATGTTTTAGCAATTTAATCATAAACGGCATTGCTTCACTTCTTTCCATTTTTATTCCTTACTAACGAACAATTAGCGATTGTACGGCAACTTAATTTGAAAAATCTTTACTGTGAGTGGTGATTATACCGTATGTTAGAAGCAGGGCAAGTATGGATAAATGGGCAATTTATTCTTCAAACTGCACACTGTATAACCGTGAGTACGCGCCATTTTGAGCCAACAAGGTTTGATGCGTTCCACGTTCTACAATTTGCCCTTTTTCAATCACTAAAATTAAATCCGCCTCTTCAATGGTTGATAAGCGATGCGCAATAATAATTGAAGTGCGTCCTACAACAACTTCCTTTAAAGCTTTTTGAATTTGCCGTTCCGATTCAGTATCTAAGGCTGAGGTTGCCTCATCTAAAATTAACAGCGGTGCATCTTTTAATAAAGCCCGCGCAATGGCAAGACGCTGTTTTTGTCCACCTGACAGTTTCACCCCATTTTCACCGATTTCAGTGGCTAAACCTTGCGGTAATGCTTCAATAAAGCCTATGGCGTGGGCTTTCTCAGCGGCTTGATGAATCGCCTCCAGTGGAGCATTGGCTAATCCACCATAGGCAATATTATTGGCAACGCTGTCATTAAACAACGTCACTTGTTGCGTCACTAAACCAATTTGAGCGCGTAAATTGCTGAGTTGATAGTCTGAAATTTCTACCCCATCCAATAAAATCCGCCCTTCGCTGTGTTCATAAAAGCGCAAAATTAAATTCGTCACGGTGCTTTTGCCGCCGCCTGATGCGCCCACTAAGGCAACGGTTTGCCCGGCTTTTGCAGTGAAGCTGACATTTTTTAAGGCATAGTCTTCGCTGTTGGGATAAGCAAACGACACATTATCAAATTCCAAAACCCCTGTGGCGCGGCTAATTTGATAATTGCCACTGTCAACCTCATCCATTTCATCTAAAATTTCAAATAAACTTTGCGCGGCGGTAATGCCTTTCTGCACATTGCTATTGGCATCGCTTAATTGCCGAATTGGTTTAGGCAATAAAAAAGCAGCCGTTAAATAGCCCACAAACCCGCCCGGACTTACTTTGTCCATAAAAAATAAAGTTAAATACATCAAACCTGCCAGTGCGATACCAATTAATAATTGCAATAATGGATTATGAATCGCGGTGGTTGTAGCAAGTTTTAAATTTTGCTGGCTATTATTGAAACTACTGGTAAAAAAACGGCTTTTTTCATAATCCTTTCCACCATAACTGCGCACTACTCGATGTCCTGTGACCAACTCAGAGGTGATATGCGACATATCCCCGACAGAATTTTGAATTAACCGGCTGAGTTTTCGCAAACGTTTACTCACATAACTGACCATCACGGCAATCACAGGAGCAATGGCTAAAAAAACCAATGACAACCGCCAATCGCTGTAAAATAGATAAATTAATAGCCCCAACGCGGTTAAGCCTTCGCGCACAAACGTGCGAATGGCATCGGTGGTGGCTTCAGTGACTTCGCGTACGTTGTAAGTAATGACCGACATCATTTGTCCGCTATTGTGACTGTCAAAGTAAGCGGTGGGCAATTGCGCATATTTATTAAACACATCACAGCGTAAAGTATGGACAACGCCTGTGGAGACTTTGGCTAAGAAAAATCCCCCTAAAAAAGTACCAACCCCACGAGTAAAAATCAGTCCTATAAAAAACAACGGCAGTAAAATCATTTTTTCACGATTTTGTGCTTGTAAAATATCAATAATATTTTTAATCAGCGTGGCAAATAGCGGCTCGGTTGCCGCATACAATAAATAACCGACGGTGCTGATTGCAAAAGACCCCCAAAAAGGGGTGACATAATGAAAAAGTCGTTTATAGGTTGCAAAAGGCGTGTTTTTTTCAGGTATTGATTCTGCCATTGGAAAATAAATTTACTTGATAAACTGTTAAGATGGTGACAGTGTAAACAAAAACAATCGCAAATTCTTAGGTTGTAAGATGAATCCTGAAAAATGTCATGCTTTATTTAATTGTTTAGCGACCACAATTGTTAATCCAACGACAGAATTGATTTATCATTCGTCTTTTGAGTTATTAATTGCGGTCGTTTTATCCGCACAAGCGACCGATAAAAGTGTCAATAAAGCCACCGCGCCTTTATTTAAGCGAGCCAATACGCCGCAGGCTATCTTGGATTTAGGGGAGGAGGGTTTAAAAAGTTACATCAAAACCATTGGCTTATATAACAGTAAAGCGGCAAATATCATAAAACTCTGTCAGCGATTGTTGAGCCATCACGCAGGAGATGTGCCGCAAACACGGGTGGAATTGGAAGCTTTGGCAGGGGTTGGGCGAAAAACGGCAAATGTAATGTTAAACACGGCGTTTGGACAACCCACCATTGCTGTGGATACCCATATTTTCAGAGTTGCCAATCGCACGGGGATAGCGGTTGGAAAAAATGTATTCGAGGTGGAAAAGGCATTGCTGATACACGTTCCTGCGTGTCACTTGCAGAATGCACACCATTTACTGATTCTACATGGGCGTTATACTTGTGTTGCAAGAAAACCCCGTTGTGAGGCTTGTGTTATCCAAAGCTGGTGTGAGTTTACTGAAAAAACTGTTACTTAAGGTTGCAGTTCCCACTAAAACATTGTAAAACAAATACTTTAAATCTTCTTGCCCACCTTTTAGGAGTGGAATGGGCTGAGTGGATTTTTAAACACACTTATAATTTTACGCTAATCATTTAGGAAACCATGATGAAAAAATTGAATAAAACTTCGTTAGCTACGTTTATTGGAGCAGCAGTTGTTTCTAGTTTTGCAGGAACCGTGCATGCAGAAAGCAATCCTTTTGCCATGAATGAAATGGCAAGTGGTTATATGCAGGTTGCAGCCGCTGATGCAAAAACAGCCACACCTGTCGCGCCTGCGGCTAAAACAGCACCCTCAACGGCAGTTAAACCTGCGGGCAGTTGTGCAGAAGGTAAATGCGGCGCGGGAATGATGAATAATGCAGCAGCCCCTGCTGACAAAGCCGCAGAAGCTAAATGCGGCGAGAAAAAATGCGGCGCGATGATGGAAAATAGCAAAATGAAAGCAGGCATGGAAGCAATGTGCGGCGCAATGATGAAAGGTAAAGAAGGCTCTTGCGGCGATATGATGAAAAGCATGGAAGCTTCATGCGGCGGGATGATGAAAGGCAAAGAAGGCGCGTGTGGCGATATGATGAAACATGGCGCAATGCCCGCTGCCCCTGCGGCAAGTGCGACACCTGTAAAAGCGGCTGAAGGAAAATGCGGCGAGAAAAAATGTGGTGCAATGATGGAAAATGGCAAAATGAAGCCAGGAATGGAAGCCTCTTGTGGCGCGATGATGAAAGGCAAAGAAGGCTCATGTGGTGAAGTTGTTAAACCTACCGCACCTATTACTAAAGCCGCGCCCGCTAAACCAGTAGCGGTTGCGCCTGTTGCCAAACCTGTGGCGGCTGTTCCTGTTGCCAAACCTGCGGCTCCAGCTCCAGCCGCTAAAGTAGATACCACCAATAAAGTTGTAGAAGGTCAATGTGCAGCAGTAAAAGAAGTGAGCCACACAGCCACCAAGTATAACGATGATAAACACAGTGAAGCGCGGTGGGGCAACCGCAAAAAAGTTGTTAATCCTTAATTGATTCAAGCCTACTCGGTTTTTTAAAATCGAGTAGGTTTCATCGTTTGATAAGGCGTTATGAATACATTTTCAGGTCTTTGAGACTTGAAGGGGTTATTCCCGAAAAATTTTCTTATAACTTAAAACAATACTTGGCTGCTCACCCAAAATTTAAAATGGTTGTGTTTTTGCTGGCTTCCTTATAGCAAATGTTGAACGATTAAAGACAATGGAGTTGATAAATCATGCAAATTTTAATGACAGGTGGCACAGGTTTGATAGGACGCTCGCTCTGTGCTGCTTTACTTAACGCAGGTCACGATTTAACCGTTTTAAGCCGAAACCCTGAATCAGTACAAGCAAAATGTGGAATAGAAGCCAAAGCCATCCAATCATTAAACGAATGGACTCCCGATAGAGTGTTTGATGCCGTTATCAATTTGGCGGGTGAACCTATTATTGATGCACCTTGGACAGAACAACGCAAAAAACGGTTGTGGGATAGTCGAGTCAGTTTGACAGAAGAACTCATCAACCGCATTGAAAATAGCAACTATAAACCCAAAGTATTATTAAGTTGTTCTGCAACTGGTTTTTATGGGAATTGTGGAAATACTCCCATAAACGAGTCAGCAACTCCTGCCTCAGATTTTGGCGCAAAACTTTGTGTGGCTTGGGAAAACGCAGCATTGAAAGCAGTGGATTGGGGTATTCGGGTTTGTGTGTTGCGCACAGGCTTGGTGCTTCATCCTTCAGGTGGGTTATTAGGCAAAATGCTTTTGCCTTTTAAGTTGGGACTTGGCGCACGGCTTGGCAATGGAAAGCAATGGATGAGTTGGATTCATATTGAAGATTACGTTGCTATCGTACTCGATTTGTTAGAATGTCCTGATGCAGTAGGTTCGTATAATATGACAGCTCCGCAACCCACAACCAATCAAGAATTTACCACACTCCTTGCCAAAGTATTACATCGCCCTGCTTTATTTAGCGTTCCTGCATGGTTAATGACACTCATATTAGGCAAGAGAGCTTATTTATTATTAGGAGGACAACGCGCTTTACCCACTAAAGTAGAAAAATTAGGGTATCATTTTATTTATTCTGATCTTGAAGAGGCTCTTAAAGCATCAATTGGATAAATTTCAATGCTGTGTAAATAACCGAATATTTTGCTGAATGAGCGGTTTTTCCTAACCTAAATCCTTGGCGCGTTGAACAGATCATGGATTTAACTTTCTTTCCGAGTTTCTAATGCAAACCACACAAAACTTAATACACGGCGCAGGCTTAGGATTGCGGCGGGCTTTTTTAACGGAAATTATCGACTCACCTGCTGCCAATGTCGCCTTTTATGAAGTCGCGCCTGAAAATTGGATGACCCTCGGCGGCAAGCTGGGCAAACAATTTCGGGCGATGACAGAACGATACCCGTTTGTTGCACACGGTTTGTCTTTGTCGATTGGCAGTTCTGACCCTCTCGATGAAACGTTTGTACACGCTTTAAAAAAATTCATGGCAACGCATCAAATCAAGTTTTACAGCGAGCATTTAAGCTATTGCAGTCACCAAGGGCATTTGTACGATTTAATGCCGATTCCGTTTACCAGTGAAGCGGTTAGTCATGTGGCAAAACGCATTCAGCGGGTGCAAACTATTTTGGAACAAAAAATTGCCATTGAAAATGTTTCCTATTATGCAACGCCTGGTCAGGAAATGAGCGAAATTGATTTTTTTAACGCGGTGGTTGCAGAAGCAGATTGCGATGTATTGCTTGATATTAATAATATTTATGTCAACAGCGTTAATCATGGTTACGATGCAGAAAATTTTTTACGCGCCATCCCTGCCCAGCGCGTTTCTTATGCCCATATTGCAGGGCATTATGTAGAAGCACCTGATTTTTTGGTTGATACGCACGGCGCGGATGTGATAGACCCTGTTTGGAAATTATTAGCCAAAGCGTATGAACTTTATGGCGTATTTCCTACGCTATTAGAACGTGATTTTAATATTCCTGCCTTAGCCCAGCTAATGAAGG
This sequence comes from Methylococcaceae bacterium, assembly GCA_020048335.1. Taxonomy (GTDB): domain Bacteria; phylum Pseudomonadota; class Gammaproteobacteria; order Methylococcales; family Methylomonadaceae; genus CAIQWF01. The sequence goes on from JAIFMS010000087.1 coordinate 18,902, forward strand.
AAGTCGATACGATTACCGCGATACAAACGGCATGGAGTCAGGAACATGAAAAACAGTCCGCTTAAAGCAAAGGTGGATTTCAAAGCCACACAACAAGCGTTCACCAATTACATCCGAAACCCGCGTTGTCACCCTGTCCCAGACGATGTGCCGCTCCAACGGATGGCAATGTATCGGGAGCTGTTTTTTAATAATGTGGAAAGTTTTTTAAGCAATGGCTTTCCTGTGCTACACAAAATTTTAACCAGCACGCAATGGACAGATTTAGTGCAAGATTTTTTTGCCCATCATCAAAGTCAAACCCCGTATTTTTCAGAAATTGCCGAAGAGTTTTTAGCTTATTTGCAGAATGAACGGCAAACTGAAAACGATTATCCGTTTTTATTGGAACTGGCGCATTATGAATGGGTTGAAATGGCGTTGTCGATTTCGCAGGAACAATTGCCACCCTTTACTGAATATATTGAAAATTTTTCCCAACAAACCATAAGCTTATCGCCACTGGCTTGGAATTTAGCCTATTCCTATCCTGTACAAAAAATTTGTCCTGCATTTTTACCCACTCAGCCCAGTGCAGAACCGACTTATTTATTGGTGTATCGTGATTGGGAAGATGAAGTGCGCTTTATTGAAACCACCGTCATTACCTTTCGGTTGTTACAAATTATTGATGAGCAACCTGCTATTACAGTAGAAAAAGCGGTACAGCAAGTTGCGGTGGAAGCGGGGCAACAAGACTCGCCATCCTTCATAGAGGCAGGTTTACAATCGCTGCAAGAATTGTCCAAAAAAAGCATTATCTCATTGCTGTAAAAAAGTGGTTTTAAGCGTTTAAGTAAGCTCATGTCGCAAGCCCGAAAAATTATTCATATTGACATGGATGCCTTTTTTGCGGCGGTAGAACAACGCGATTTTCCGCAGTATCGCAATAAACCTCTGGTGGTGGGTGGCAATCCTAACTCGCGCGGGGTGGTTTCCACTTGCAGTTATGAAGCACGACGCTATGGGATTCATTCGGCAATGCCTTCATCTCATGCGTTTCGGCTTTGCCCCCATGCCATTTTTGCTGCGCCGCGTTTTGCCGCCTACCAAGAAGCCTCAGAAAAAATCAGGGCGATTTTTTATCAATATACCTCGTTAGTTGAACCCTTATCGTTGGATGAGGCATATCTGGATGTCAGTGACAGTCCGTTTTGCCAAGGTTCGGCGACTTTAATAGCACGCGAAATTAAAGCAAAAATTGCGCAACAAACCCAATTGACTGCCTCAGCAGGAGTGTCTTATAACAAATTTTTGGCAAAAATTGCCTCCGATATGGATAAACCTGATGGTTTATATTTAATTACCCCAGAACAAGGGGAAAATTTTGCCGCACAATTACCCGTGCAGAAGTTTCATGGCATTGGCAAAGCCACGTTTAAAAAAATGCAAGCGTTAGGTTTACAAAATGGTGCAGATTTAAAAGCCTGTTCACTTATCTTTTTACAGCAGCATTTTGGCAAAGCAGGTTTGCATTATTACAATATCAGTCGTGGGATTGATTTGCGCCCTGTAATAAGTCAAAGAGTGGCGCAATCGATTGGCGTGGAAACCACGTTTGCGCAAGATATGATGGATTTTTCCCATATTCAAACCCAGTTGTTACAGCTATTGCGTGAAGCGTTAGTTAAAGCGCATCAGAAAAAACTCACTGCGCGGACGTTGACCATCAAGATTAAATATCACAATTTCGTGCAAATTACCCGTAGCCAAACTGTTACGCATTCGCTTTTGATTAGTACAGAATCACACTTGTTGGCTTTATTAACAGCCTTGTTAAAAAATACCGAGGTAGGAAAGTGCAAAGTACGCTTGGTTGGAGTGAGTTTATCGTCTTTGCAAACGCAAATGGCTTTAGCGACCTATCAACAGATGGATTTATTTTATCAGTCAGTTTGAGGTGTCCATTTTAAGGCTGGACTATTAACGATTATTTTTACACCCTAAGAAGTAACCCCAACACACGCTTGGCACAACGGAATGGCTAAACAACTTTTTGTTTCACAACCACAACGATGGCAATAGCGTTCGAGATAATGCTCATCTTTGTATTTTGCCCATTGTTTAAAACAGTTTAAGCACAACGGTTTAAGGACATTAAGTTTAATCTCTGTCAAGCAGCGAATACAATGCCCTGTTCTAATAACGACAGGGGCTGCTGCTAGTAAAGGCAAAGGGTCTATTTTGGTCGCATTTTTAATAATGGAAGCCGCCTCTTGGCAAGCTTGGGTAAAGGCGAGTAAATCACGATCTTGATTTAATAACATCCCCATTTCACGGTTATTTTTTTCTGAAAACTCATAAATATTCATCGAGGTAATCACCATGTTTTTCTCGTTGAAATAACACTTGGCATGGAGATTTTCAAAAAAATACACAGTAATATTTTCAAGACTAAATAGCTTTTGCTTTTCTAAAGGGTGTAAATCACTTTTACCGTACACCAGCGTGATTTTTATATTGCGGCGCGAAGTATCCTTTAAGCGTTCAAACAGCGTTTTAGAGAATTTTAAATACGGCGAAAATAAGAAAATTTGATTTTTAGCCGTTAAAATAATTTGCTCAATTTGATGAGATGCACCACTGGTGGTTAAAAACTCAGCCATAATCCTTAATCCAAAATTAACCGTTTAAAGCGCACTTAATTCCCCAATCGGCCAGCGCGGTTTTGCATAAATCTCTAAATTCTCGTGCTGTCCTGCTAACAGCCGTTGACAGCCCGCATAAGCAATCATCGCCCCATTGTCTGTACAAAATTTAAGGCGCGGAAAATACAGAGTCGCTTGTTCTTTTTCTGTCATAGTCAGCAACGCGCTGCGAATTTGTTTATTGGCACTCACGCCGCCTGCAATGACCAAGCGTTTTAACCCTGTTTGTTGTAAGGCGCGGCGACATTTAATCGCTAAAGTTTCAGCGGTTGCCGTTTGAAACGCATAAGCAATATCGGCTTTATCCTGTGCGGTTTTTTCAGAATTTTGTAAGGTATTTAGGGTAAAAGTTTTTAAACCACTAAAACTAAAATCCAATCCTGGGCGGTCAGTCATCGGACGCGGAAATTTAAAACGTGGTTGCCCTAATTCCGCCAAAGCCGACACTTTTGGCCCACCTGGATAACCTAAACCGAGCATTTTTGCCGTTTTATCAAACGCCTCGCCTGCGGCATCATCGAGTGATTCGCCTAAAATTTGATAGCGTCCAATCCCGTCAACACGCACTAATAACGTATGTCCACCTGACACCAGCAACGCAACAAACGGAAAGGCAGGTGGATTTTCTTCCAACATTGGGGCTAATAAATGCCCTTCCATGTGATGCACTGCAATCGCTGGAACTTGCCATGTCCATGCCAAACTACGAGCAACAGTTGCCCCCACCAATAACGCGCCCATTAAGCCAGGGCCTGCGGTATACGCAATGCCCTTTATTTCAGGAGCTGATAAATTTGTGTGTGTTAAACATTGCTTGATTAAAGGGATAACACGACGAATGTGGTCACGCGAAGCCAACTCAGGCACAACGCCCCCGTATTCGCTGTGCATAGCGACTTGGCTATATAAAAAATCACTTATCAAGCCTTTTTCGCTATGATAAATGGCTACACCTGTTTCATCGCAGGAAGTTTCTATGCCTAAAACGTACATTAAGTTTTTGATTGTTTAAAATTTAACGGTATAATTGAGGGTTCAAATTTTATGGAATGGATTTTTTAATCCACGCCTTTTAGATATTAACATAAATCAGGTCATATAATGCCATCAGTTAAAGTGAAAGAAAACGAACCTTTTGATATTGCCATCCGTCGTTTTAAACGCGCGTGTGAAAAAGCAGGTGTATTAGCCGACGTGCGTCGTCGTGAATTTTATGAAAAACCAACGGCAGAGCGTAAACGCAAAGGCGCGGCAGCGATTAAACGGCATTTGAAAAAATTAGCGCGTGAGCGTTATGCGTTGAAAAATTTACGTCGTGGTCGTCCACAACTGTAATAATAACAAAGGTTTATCGTAATGGAATCATTAAAACAACGTATCACGGATGATATGAAAGCCTGTATGAGGGCAAAAGAAAAAGAACGCTTAGGGACAATCCGTCTCATTTTAGCGGCTATCAAACAAATTGAGGTCGATGAACGAATTGAATTAGATGATGCGCGAGTGCTGACTGTTTTAGATAAAATGCTAAAACAACGCCGCGAGTCTATTAAACAATACCGTGATGCCAGTCGAGAAGATTTAGCCGTCATTGAAGAGGCAGAAGTTGTGGTAATTCAAGACTTTTTGCCACAAGCTTTAACCGAACAAGAAATTGACGCGCTCATTGCAGCGGCTATTGCAGAATCTGAGGCAAGTTCAGTTAAAGATATGGGTAAAGTTATGGCGTTACTCAAACCAAAAATGCAAGGATGCGCTGATATGGCGGTTGTTGGAGCTAAAATAAAAGTGGCTTTATCAGTATAACGCATTAAAATGAATTGATTTTTAAAACCCTTCAAATCAATCTTAAAGATTTGAAGGGTTTTTTTATTGCCAGAGTTTTTCATAATTAGCGATGGACTCGGCGGATTGTGTATGAATTTAACAGATTTAACAGAGCTAGAACGCGCACTATATTTTATTCCAGCCACCATTGAGCGTGAAAAATGGATTGAAATAGGAGATGCTCTTAAAACCGCCGGAATATCCTTTGAGGTTTTTGACCATTGGAGTTCAACAGGGGATGGCTATAATGCTAAAACCTGTAGACAGCAATGGAAAAGTTTTAATGGTTCGCATAAAGCAGGGACGTTAATTTATTACGCCATGCAATACGGTTATGGCACTAATAAATCAAATGAAATTGCCTTGGAAAGAGCAAGGGCAGAATCTCAAAAAAAAGCACTACAACAAGCCAGACTTGTTCAAGAAGCCGCTTTAAGGTGCTTTAATATTTGGCAAGTAGCCACCGATGCGCATAACAACCATCCTTATTTGGTCAAAAAACAAGTCCCTGCCATTGGTTTGAGAATTGACTCACGCGGACACCTGTTAGTTCCAATTCTTAATGCAAACAATCAACTACAAAGTTTGCAAATCATCAGTCCTCAAGGAGAAAAACTCTTTACTAAAAATAGTGTAACCGCTGGTGGATTTTATCAGTTGGGAACTGTTTTAGCGGATTCAACCCTGATCAATATTACTGAAGGCTATGCAACGGCAGCAACGATTGCATATCTGACGCAGCAGCCAGTTTTTATAGCTTTCAGTGCGTCAAATTTAACGGCGGTTGCGCAATTAGTTCGTAAACGTCATCCTAAAAACCCGATTATCATTTGTGCCGATAATGATCGTTTGAATAAAGATGGAACGATTCGCCCAACCGATAAAAACACAGGGATTATCAACGCCCAAAAAGCAGCACAGGCAATTAACGCAACCGTTTGTATCCCGTATTGCAGCGGTTCAGATTTTAATGATCTTTTTTGTGAATTAGGGGCAGATGAATGCCTTAAACAACTCAAACGTAAAGTTTTGCAGGTTCCGACTTCACAAATCGTCCGCAGTGCTATTGCATTATTGCTACAAAACCCCCATTTAGCAAAAAGTGTGATAGATAAGATTCCCAAATGGGAAGGACTAGAATTTCAGGGCTTAGATATATTTAAAAGTTTGTTACATACTATTCTTAATTATCCAGCAATAAATACAAACGATTTGATTAAGATGTATCGGGGGTTGGCAGAGGAAAAGGTCATTCAAACTTTAGCAGACCAGAAGTTTCCTTTTTCAAAGGAAGGAGTACAAGCTGAGTTTTTAGATGCTGTTGATAATTTGATAGCCAAAGCGCGGCAGGCAAAAATAATCGAATTATTGGAAAAAGAGAAAAACCAAAGTTTGAATGCAACTGAAAAATACCAACTAAATAAAATGTTAATTGACAAATAGTAGTTGATGGAATAGCTCTAATTCGTGCTATAATCCTTTGTTCAGCGAAGTTTGTCTGATAAGTAAAGTGAGCAACGATGAATCAAGAACAACAGCAATCACAGCTTAAACAATTGATAGCCAAAGGCAAAATGCAAGGCTATTTGACTTATGCTGAAGTCAATGACCATTTGCCCAGCGATATTGTTGATCCAGAACAAGTCGATGACATTATCGGTATGATTAACGACATGGGCATTCAAGTCCACGAAGTAGCTCCTGATGCGGACTCGCTCATGACCTCTGATGCAGCTGTGACATCCGATGATGATGAAGCTGCCGCCGAAGTAGCCGCACTTGCCTCAGTTGATAGCGAATTCGGTAGAACAACCGACCCCGTACGAATGTATATGCGTGAGATGGGAACGGTTGAATTATTAACCCGCGAACAAGAATTAAATATTGCCAAACGCATCGAAAGCGGACAGCAACAAACCATTAAAGCGATTTCCCGCTCTGCTTTTATCGTTGAGTCTTTTTTAACCGCCTTTGATGAAATTTCTGATGATGACCAAATTGAAGGACCTAAACTGAACGATTTGGTTTCAGGTCTTGTGAGTGCTGAGGAAAAAGAGGAAGATTTTATAGCTGTTTTGGTCAATTCCGATGATGATGTCGAAGAAACCGATGAGGAAAACGAGGAAGCTGGCGGTTTAAATTACGAAGAAATCAAAATAAAAGTTGAAGAACTCAGAGGGCATTTGAAACTCGCTTCCGCTTTAGTTAAAAAGCAGGGTTATAACCACGAAAAAACAGATAAAGCCTTTACTGCATTGGCAGAATGCTTTTTAGAGTTTAAGTGGTCGCCATCGTACATTAAAAAAATGATGTCCGATTTTTCTGAGGTCGTGGCATTAATTCGTGAAAAAGAAAAAATCATTTTTGAATTGTTTACAGTGAAGGCCAAAGTTCCTCGCAAAGAGTTTATTAGTTTTTTTGTGGACAATGAAACTAACGCAAGCTGGCTAGGACAATATTTAGCACAAAGCAGTCCTTATGCACACGTTTTAGCAGAACACGAAAAAACCATTAAAAAAATTCAAGCTGAATTAATTGAAATTGAAGCAGAACAATGCCTAACTGTGTCTGCTATCAAAGATATTAATCGGCGAATGTCGATTGGTGAGGCAAAAGCCCGTCGTGCTAAAAAAGAAATGATTGAGGCAAATTTACGCCTTGTTATTTCAATTGCGAAAAAATACACTAATCGTGGATTGCAATTTTTAGATTTAATTCAAGAGGGCAATATTGGTTTAATGAAAGCAGTGGATAAATTTGAATACCGGCGTGGCTATAAATTTTCCACTTATGCAACCTGGTGGATACGTCAGGCGATTACTCGTTCGATTGCAGACCAAGCCCGCACCATTCGGATTCCTGTCCACATGATTGAAACCATTAACAAACTCAATCGGGTATCGCGGCAAATTTTGCAAGAATTAGGGCGCGAGGCAACCCCTGAAGAACTGGCAGAGCGAATGGAAATGCCAGAAGATAAAGTGCGTAAGGTATTGAAAATAGCCAAAGAACCCATTTCGATGGAAACGCCCATTGGTGATGATGAAGATTCTCATTTGGGAGATTTCATAGAAGATGCTAAAGTATTGTCGCCTGTTGAGTCTGCAACTATCGCAGGACTGCGTGAATCAACACAACAAGTGTTAAGTGGTTTAACCGCCCGAGAAGCAAAAGTGTTACGGATGCGGTTCGGTATCAATATGAATACAGACCACACTTTAGAAGAAGTGGGCAAACAATTTGATGTGACTCGTGAGAGAATTCGGCAAATTGAAGCCAAAGCGTTACGCAAATTAAGACATCCTTCCCGTTCAGAACAGCTGCGCTGTTTTTTGGATGGTGAATAAAATCCTGCGTGCAGGTAACAAGTTAAGGGCCCTTAGCTCAGTTGGTTAGAGCATCCGACTCATAATCGGCAGGTCGTAGGTTCAAGTCCTACAGGGCCCACCATGACATCAAAGGCTGCTGCGTGCAGCCTTTTTTATATCTGTAAAATTGACCTGAAAGGTAACAACTATGAGCAACAACTACATTTTCACTTCTGAATCGGTTTCAGAAGGTCATCCTGATAAAGTCGCCGATCAAATTTCTGATGCGGTGTTGGATGCGTTACTTGCGCAAGATGCACGCTCGCGTGTCGCTTGTGAAACTATGGTGAAAACAGGAATGGTTATTCTTGCAGGCGAAATTACCACCAATGCTTGGGTGGACATGGAAGCCTTGGTTAGAAAAGTGGTCTGTGATATTGGCTACGATAACGGCGAAATTGGTTTTGATGGACAAAGTTGTGCAGTTTTAAATGCGATTGGCAAACAATCTTCCGATATTGCGATGGGTGTAGATGAGGCAGAAAATCACGAACAAGGCGCGGGCGACCAAGGTTTAATGTTCGGTTATGCCAGTAATGAAACCGATGTCCTCATGCCAGCCCCCATTACTTATGCCCATCGTTTGGTTGAGCGGCAAGCGTATTTGCGCAAAAATAAAACCTTGCCTTGGTTGCGTCCTGATGCAAAAAGTCAAATCACCTTTCGCTATGAAAATCACCAACCTGTTGCTATTGAAGCGGTGGTATTATCAACCCAGCATTCGCCTGATATTTCTGCAAAAGACCTGCATGATGCAGTGATGGATGAGATTATTCTGCACACGTTACCTAAACAATGGCTGCACAAAGAAACAAAATATTTCATTAACCCAACAGGCAATTTTGTTATTGGCGGACCTGTCGGTGATTGTGGTTTAACAGGGCGAAAAATTATCGTTGATACTTACGGCGGAATGGCACGCCACGGGGGAGGGGCATTTTCAGGAAAAGACCCGTCAAAAGTTGACCGTTCCGCAGCCTATATGGCGCGTTATGTGGCAAAAAACATTGTGGCCGCAGGACTTGCTGACCGCTGTGAAATTCAAGTGTCCTATGCCATTGGGGTGGCAGAACCAACCTCAGTCAGTGTAGAAACTTTTGGTACGGGTAAATTAGATGAAGAACGATTAGTTAAAATTGTGCGTGATGTGTTTGACTTAAGACCGAAAGGTTTAATTACTATGTTGGATTTACTCAAACCGATTTATCAAGCAACGGCGGCGTATGGGCATTTTGGACGGACTGAAGCCTCATTCACTTGGGAAAGAACTGACAAAGTTGACGCTTTACGCGATGCGGCTGGAATCTAAAACGCAAGGAGCAATCTATTTGATTGCTCTATTTTCACAGCCTAGGAAATAAAAAGATGACTTATAAAGAAATTGCTAGCGAAATTACAGCAGAAGCAAAAGCTATTTTCAAGGGAGAGTGCGTAGGGGCTACCATTACTAATGAAATATTTCTGACCATTCAAAATAACAAAGAGTTAATGCAAAAGTATCTTCGTGCCGTAGAAAAATTTGGCTTGGATGCTATAAATCAAGACATCGGGCGTTCTGTCAAAGAGTTATATGGTTTAGAAAACTTAAAAGTTGATGGCAAGGATGCAAGAGAAGAAAATCCATCATCTACTCTCATTGGAAGTCATCAAAAATTTTTGAATAACTAATTTCTAAATAATCATTTAAGGAAGACAAAGTGAGTTTTACCGATTACAAAGTTGCCGATATGTCCTTAGCGGACTGGGGACGCAAAGAAATCAATATTGCTGAAACCGAAATGCCAGGCTTAATGGCATTACGCAAATAATTCGGTGCGACGCAGCAGGTCTCTAACTCATCAATCACACCCAAGATTTTGTCTTGGGTGTGTTGCAATCGTAAAATGCCGCTTTAACAAGAAAGTTTTTAGCTAAAAAGCGGATAAGAACTTGAAAATAAATTCTTTTATTTGTTATTGTTTGATCCTGTTTTTCACATAGCGGATTCAAAAATGCGCGATCAAAAATTACAAACCATCCAAAACACGCGCAATAGTTTAATTTTAGGCTTTGTGTTGTCCGCTTTTCTCACCATTTTGGCATGGCTCATCCTGTATGTGATGTTGTCGCCCGTTCCCAACATGACCTTTACACTCGACAGACTGGTTTTTGCCTGCAAATGTTGGGGGATGGCAACCTTATTTTGCCTTGTTTTAGGGATTGATGCCGTTTCCTATGAACGATTGGGAACGTTTGGTATCAGCGCGTTAGGGGACGGCGAATCATTACGTTTGCGAATTAATCAACGCTATTTGCAGCAAACCCTTGAACAAATGCTGGTTTTTGTCCCCGGATTATTCTTATTAGCGGTGTATTGCGAAACAGGCGAGTCGATGCGGCTGGTTGAAATCGCAACCCTTATGTGGATAGCTGCCCGTTTTTTATTTTGGCTCGGTTATCATCACGATGTACAAATCAGAGCGCCAGGGATGGTCAGCACGTTGCAAAGTTTTTTAATTCTCCTCTATGGCTGTACCCGATTTGGTTATGAATTAGGCGGACTTATCGGTGCTATTTTAGTCATCAGTGTGTTTGTTTCTCTTGAGCTGTATTTACTCAGTATTAATCGTATTTAATTAAGATTTACGCCACATTAAGGGTAAAACAAGCCAATAATGAGATAAAACCTTAAATGGAAAATAACATGAAATTTGTTGATCCAAAAACCGACATTGCGTTTAAAAAAATATTTTCTAATCAAGCGCATAAAGAAATTTTAATTGAGTTTTTAAATGAGTTATTGGAATTGGAATATCCGATTGCCGATGTGACAATTAGCAATTCTTATCAACCGCCGCATTTACTCGGTTTAAAAGAAAGCCATTTGGATATTAAAGCCACCGATACCTCAGGACGCGAGTTTTTGGTGGAAATGCAGGTCGAAAAAGAAGCTTGGTTTCGTCAGCGAGCCATGTATTACAGCAGTAAATCGTATAGTCAACAATTGGGCATTGGTGAAAAATACCATTTACTCAAGCCTGTGATTTTTTTAGGGATTTTGGATTTTAAAACCTTTAGTCACGAATCACCATTTTCGCGGCATTTGCTGTTAAATAGCCAAACGCAACAGCAGGATTTAAAAGATTTGGAATTTAATTTTATTGAATTGCCGAAGTTCATTAAATCCGAAACGGAATTGGAATCAACGGCAGATAAATGGATTTATTTTATTAAATACGCGGCGAATTTAGACTGTATTCCAGCGAATGCCGATACGCCCGCTTTGCAATTGGCTTATCAAATTGCCACGCAATATCAGTGGACAAAAGAGGAGCTTGAGGTTTATGAGGCGCAGGAAATTAAGTTGGAAATTAATCGAAATGTGGTGGAAACCGCGTGGCTGGATGGCATGAATGCAGGAAAAACAGTAGGGAAAGAGGAGGGGAAAATGGATGTGGCTCGCAATTTATTACCGATAATGGATGATGCTGCCATTGCGCAAATAACCGGTTTGGATGTAAACGCTATCAGGCAACTTCGCCTTACTGATTAATTATGACAAATACTACTTTGACAATCGACCAAGCCTTGCAACAAGCCGTGAATTATCATCAAGCTGGACAATTGCCCGAAGCTGAACAACTTTATCGCGCGATTTTACAAGTGCAACCGACTCATGCCGATGCGAATCATAATTTAGGACTATTAGCGGTGGCAGTAGGAAAAACAACCGAAGCGTTGCCATTTTTTAAATTGGCGTTAGAAACCAATCCGAATCAAGCGCAATTTTGGCTGAGTTATATTGACGGATTGATTAAAACCCAGCAATTTGAGTTAGCGCGTTCTGTGTTAGCGCAAGGGCAAAAAATAGGCTTAAAAGGCAATAAAACCAAGTCAATTTACGCGAAGCAGGTGGCTATTTAGAGGCGATTGATTGGTTAAATTCATGGCTTGAAAAAAATCCGCACGATGCCAATGCCTATGCGCATTTAGCCCATGTGTTTTATTTGAAAAAACAAGATGCACCCGCATGGGCGGCTTTAAATCAAGCTTTAGCGATAAATCCATCTTCCGCATTAGTCCAGCGCAATCACGCTAGATTATTGCTCAAACAACAAAAAATCACTGACGCATTAAAAATTGCCCAATCGCTTTACGAAGCTAATTCGCAAGAGCCTGAAAATAAAGTCGTTTTTGCCGCTACGTTAGTTGTCAATCAGCAAGATGAACAGGCGAAAATCCTGTGTGAAAGCGCGTTGCAGCAGCGTCCGCAGTATGCCGAAGCCTTGGCTATTTTGGGACAACTGCATTTGAAAGCAGGCGATAAAGTGGCAGCCTTGTCTTTTCTTGAACAAGCGTTAAAAATTAAGCCGCATTTAGTGCAGTTATATTTAGTCACCGCCAATTTATATAATGAAAACAAAAACTTACCTGCGGCGATTGCGACATTGCAGAAAGTCTTGACTTACGAACCGAATGAGGTCGGTTATCAAATGGCATTAGGTGAGTTTTTGCGCCTAAATCATCAAACCGAAGAGGCGATTGCCCTTTTGCAAAAGACGGTGCAACTTGCCCCTGACAATGCCGATGCTTGGGTCAATTTAGGGACGGCTTTACAACAAAATGGCGAATTGCAAAATGCAAAAGAGGCTTATGACAAAGCCTTAGCGATTAATCCTGCGCAAGGTGAAATATTTAGTAACTTGGGGGTAATGGCAAAAGATGAGGGGAATTGGGAATTAGCTTTAGAATATTTTGACAAAGCGTTAATTCTTTTGCCAACGCGGTTGCCTATTATGGTAAATAAAGCAGCCACTCTCAATCATTTAGGTCGCGATGAAGAAGCTGAAAAAATGGCACACGCGGCATTAAAAATAGACTCGCTATGTGAAAATGCCCATACTATTTTAGGAGGGATATTTCAAAATAGAAATTGCCTGCACAAAGCCAATGCCCATTATTTGAAAGCCTTAGAACTAGAAGCGGATAATGAAGAAGCCGCCTTAGCTTTAACAGTTAATCACTATTTATTGCTCGATTATTCACAGGCTATTCATTATCTCAAACAAGCTTTGCCTATTTTAAATAAACCCGCCCTTAAAAAATTTAAATCCAGCAAGACTTATGCTACATATATGGTTTTCTTGTTAAATTGGTGGGAAAATGAAATTAAACAGGGCTTGGATTTTAATGCAAAAAATACGGAATTACCTTTTTTAGCGGTAGTCGGCGAATCGCATAGTTTAGCCGTGCATCGAACGGATTTTGCGCTTCAAGAAATGCCCTATCGTTGCCAAGCGCATTGGATTGGCGGAATCAAAATGTGGCATTTAGCGCAAGCAAAATCGCATCCTATGAAACAGCGCGTCCGGCAAGTTTTATCAGATTTACCGGCTAATTCCCCTATTCTATTTACAATAGGTGAAATTGATTGTCGGCTTGATGAGGGGATTTGGTCAACGGCGAAAAAACAAGCTGCGGATTATCAAACCTTAATTGAGAAAACCGTAACGGGCTATTTAGATTGGTTAGAAGAAACGCTTAAAAAAACCAGTCAGCAACAGATTATTATTCAAGGTATTCCCGCGCCTAATTATCATAAAGAGCTTGAAATGTCGGACGAAAATGTGCCTGAATTTTTAGCTATGATTAATGAAGTCAATCAGCAATTGAAATATTATACGCTACAAAAGGGCTGGCAATTTTTAGATGTTTATGCCGCCACCGTAGCCGAAAATGGCAAAAGCCACGGGCAATGGCATTTGGATTCTCATCATTTGAAACCTGCTTTTTACAGACAAGCACAAAATTGGTTAAGTCATTGAAATAAAACTTCTATTACATGAATTTTCCTGTATAAAAAAGCAAGTAGATACAAGCCCGTATGGAATGAAATGAAATACGGGACAAACCTCAACCTTTCCCGTATTCCGCTGTGTCAATGAGGCAAGAATGATGCTAAAAATTTACACAGCCATTTACAAACAACCCTAAGGAATCATCATGTTACAAACGGTAGAAGCAATTTACGACCCGCAAAAAGGATTGCTTTTTTCTGAATCTATCCCTATTAATGCACCGATTAAGGTCTTAGTGACTTTTATGGAGCAAAGTCAATTTATAACCCCCAAAAAAGGCTCGGCGCAGGCTTTATTAACCAGTTTAAAAACCCATGCTTTGCCTAAATCAGCACAACTTTCTAATGCCGATATTGAAGCACACGTTGCAGAAATAGCCGAAGGTTGGAATAGTTAAATGATTTATTTAGATGCGTGTTTAGTGATTTATTTGGTTGAAAACCACTCGGTTTTCGCGCCGCGAATTAAACAGCATTTATCACAAGCCGCTCCTGCCGAATTTGCCATTAGTCCGTTGGTGAAAGCGGAAGTTTTGGTGATGCCCTTTCGCCAAAATAATACCCTGTTAATTGAATGTTATGAGGCTTTTTTTGCCAGTTGTTTAACGCTAACTCTGCCCGATAGCGTCTTTATTCACACCGCTCAATTACGCGCCACTTATCCTAGCTTGAAAATGCCTGATGCTTTACATTTAGCCATTGCACAATATCACGGTTGTGACGCATTCTGGACAAATGACGGACGATTACAACGGGTTGTCGCC
>JAIFMS010000043.1 GCA_020048335.1 Methylococcaceae bacterium
TGGATTAATTCAGGCGGTTTAGGCACAATGGGATTTGGTTTACCTGCGGCAATTGGGGCAAAATTGGCATTTCCTGAGTTGGAAGTGGCTTGTGTCACAGGGGAGGCGAGCATTCAAATGTGTATTCAAGAATTGGCGACGGCGTTGCAATTTAGGACTCCCGTAAAAATTATTAACCTCAATAATCGCTACATGGGGATGGTGCGGCAATGGCAGGAGTTTTCTTACGAAAGCCGTTATTCACATTCTTATATGGACACCATTCCTGATTTTGCCAAACTGGCAGAGGCCTATGGTCATGTGGGAATGCAAATTGAGAGACCCGACCAAGTGCGGGATGCGTTAGAACAAGCGTTCGCCATGAAAGACCGCACGGTATTTTTAGATATTTTAACCGACAGAACTGAGAATGTTTATCCAATGATTGAAGCGGGCAAAGCACACCATGAAATGAAATTACGAGTTGCTTTGGGAACGTCAACTGACAGGGAGTTAGCGTAATGCGCCATATTATTTCTATCTTAATTGAAAATGAAGCAGGGGCATTGTCGCGGGTCGCAGGTTTGTTTTCTGCGCGGGGTTATAATATCGAATCGCTCACGGTTGCCCCGACTGAAGATGCCAGTCTTTCGAGGATGACTCTCGTGACTCGCGGTAATGATGATATTATTGAACAAATTACCAAGCAGTTAAATAAATTGATTGATGTGGTGAAACTGATTGATTTGGTGGAAACGCCGCACGTTGAACGCGAGTTGATGTTGGTTAAAATTAAAACCAGTCTTGAAACGCGCGAGGAAATTAAACGCACCACCGATATTTGTCGCGGTAATATTATTGATGTCACTGCGCATAGTTATGTCGTGGAAATGACAGGCCCTTCGGATAAATTGGATGCGTTTGTCGCGGCGATTGATAAAGACAATATTATTGAGGTGGTGCGCTCTGGCACAACGGGGATTTCGCGGGGGGAAAAGGGGTTGCATTTGTAAGTTATCACAATGACTTAATAGTGAGTTATTTTTACAGGGACGTTTTATAATGTTTTTTGATAGGCGTGTATTAAAAATTATTTTATGGCTGATAGAGACTTAGACATTACAAAATTTTCATATAAAGCTTACCGTAAACTAAAAAAATCTCTTGGTGAGTTTGACGCAGTTGTTGAGTGCAACGAAATTGCTATTCGTGAATTTATTGAACAAGTCGAAAAGAAGGGGATTCAACCATACATTCAAGAACTCTCAAAAAAACATAAAGTAAAGGTTGATGACGTTGATTTTATAAAATTCACTTCGAGAATTAGACAATATTACATTGCCTCTGTTGCTCAACAGTTTGAACAATTTTTAGAAGACTTTAAAGGCGAATGGGAAGAATATTTTTTTGATGTTCAATGGAAAAATCGTAATGATGGAGAAGCTAAACTGGATAATTGTTTGAAAAATATACAATTTACCAATACTCCTATAGAGTTTGATAATCATATAAAATACTACGAATACTATAGACATGTAAGAAATTATATGGCTCATACTGATAGAGATATAAACAAACTAGATAGTGCTTTTAAAAAAATAGAACAGCTTTTTATTACAAATCTATCTTCCCCTAAGTCATTAGAAAATATTGATTTTGAGGATTTTCATGTATTGACAAATGTCGTTAAACATATAGCTTTTGTTATTTGTAGTAAATCAAAACCTGATAATCAAAGAATTGCTGAAATATTATTTGGCTTATCAAAAGAAAACAAAGCAAGGGCATATAAAGGATTGAAAAAACTTAAAGCGGATAATGTTAGATATGAAAAAGCTTTGAAAAGTTTTGCTGTAACTCATTTTGGTAGATTTAGTACCAACGATGCTGATGATATTGTGAATAAGTTAAAATGCTTGCTAGCTTAAAGGTTAAAGCGACCCCTCCATAAAGCAAGTGACAGTTGCTTTATGAAGGGGAGATTGTCTTGGTTCGATTCCGACAGCAAGCTCCAAACACAGCAGACTTAATTTGTTTGCAAAAGATAAGGAAGAAAATCATGGAAACTTTACATGAAAATATCGCTACTAGTCATTTTCATCCTGTAGAGAATATTTCTCAATTTACTGATACTCGTGTTTGTGATAATGCTCAAATTGCTTTTTTTCAGCAATCACTGCTAATTAGAAATTATTATCGCTTTGTTGAAAACGCTGACTGTAATGAACAAAAAATCATCGGTCTAATTTTATTTTACGATTTAGCCGATTTTTTATTGTGGGTACATCAGCCGATTGTGGATATTTTCGGCAATGTTGAAAAAAAACTGCATCTTTTTAGATGTTGGGATGAAAAAGACTATCATTTAGTATTAACGGTTCATTCCAACTTAGATGATATGGATAAGCTCACGGTATTAGAAAATAAATTATTTGAAAAACTAAACCATTATTCTGAAATAGATCAGGCTTTAGCCCATGTCGTTATCGCGCAACGCTAACTTTAAGCTTGTGGAGTTTTATCATTTTGCGAGTCAACTTTATGCTCAAAATACAGAAGAAGTTGCACATCGTATTATCATAGGACGTGCTTATTATGCAGCGTTTTTATGCGGAAGAGAGTACGCAAATATCAAGAACTCAAGTGGAAGTGTTCATAATGATGTGATTGCGTATTTTCAAAAACATAACAGGCTTGTCTGTAACAATCTTAGCGATTTAAAAGAATTGCGCGGCAAAGCTGATTACAATTTAACAGATGCTGTGCAAAAACGCGAAGCCGGTGAATCTTTGCGGTTAGCTAAAAATATACTCACAACACTTAATTATTTACCTTAAAAAAAAGGAAACACACAATGCAAGTTTATTACGACAAAGACGCAGACCTCGCCATCATCAGAGGCAAAAAAGTCGCCATTATCGGCTACGGCTCACAAGGTCATGCGCACGCTTTAAATCTCAAAGATTCAGGGGTTGATGTATCGGTTGGCTTACGCGCAGGTTCGCCTTCGGTTGCCAAAGCCCAAGCACATGGTTTACCCGTGAAAGAAGTTGCCAATGCGGTTGCCGATGCGGACATCGTGATGATTTTAACGCCGGATGAATTTCAATCGACTTTGTATAAAGATGAGATTGCGCCAAATATTAAACAAGGTGCAGTATTAGCTTTTGCGCATGGTTTCTCAATTTTATTTAACCAAGTTGTGCCAAGAAAAGATTTAGACGTGATTATGATTGCGCCAAAAGCACCTGGTCATACCGTGCGTTCAGAATTTGTACGCGGCGGTGGTGTTCCAGACTTAATCGCCGTTCATCAAGATGCCTCAGGCACAGCTAAATCAGTTTGTTTATCTTACGCCTCAGCCATTGGTGGTGGGCGTTCTGGTATTATCGAAACGACCTTCCGTGACGAATGCGAAACCGATTTATTCGGTGAACAAGCGGTATTATGTGGTGGCGCAGTTGAATTGGTCAAAATGGGCTTTGAAACACTGACCGAAGCTGGCTATCCTGCTGAAATGGCGTATTTTGAATGTTTGCATGAATTAAAATTGATTGTGGATTTAATGTATGAAGGCGGTATTGCCAACATGAATTATTCCATTTCTAACAATGCAGAATACGGCGAATATGTCACAGGACCAAAAGTGATTAACGAAGAAAGCCGTCAAGCGATGCGTGAAGCCTTGAAAAACATTCAAACAGGCGATTATGCCAAACGCTTTATTTTAGAAGGAATGACCAATTATCCTGAAATGACGGCGCGTCGTCGTTTGAATGCCGAGCATCCGATTGAAGTAACAGGTGAAAAATTACGCGCGATGATGCCGTGGATTAAAGCCAACCAAATTGTGGATAAATCGAAAAACTAACTCGCATTTACAACAAAGAAAGCCCGTTTTTTAGCGGGCTTTTTTGTTTGGTATTTTTGCCTTCTGTATGGCGTAACTACTGAATCACCAACTACATGGATAGCTTAAAACAAACCTAACTGTACTTGTGCCACTTCTGACATCATTTCACGCGACCAAGGCGGGTCAAGTACCACTTCCACATTCACAGAATTAACCCCTGGCAAAGCGCGGATTGATTTTTCTACATCGCTTTGCAAGACAGGCCCCATCCCACAACCGGGTGCTGTCAGGGTCATTTTGATGTGAACGTTATTGCCTTGAGCATCTGGATTAACCTCACAGGCATAAACCAAACCTAAATCGACAATATTGACAGGAATTTCAGGGTCATACACGGTTTTCATCACTTCCCAGCAATTTTTTTCAACCGCCTGTGCATCTGTTTCGGAGACTAAAGTATGTAATTGGTGTGGTTGTTTACCAAGTGCATCCGCATCAAGTCCTGCAATGCGCACCATATGTCCCTGTTCGGTAACAACGGTAAAATTAGACCCTAAGGCTTGATGAATGGTGACTTCACTGTCTTTGGGCAATGTCCCATGATTGCCATCAGGAATGGTAACAACATTGACATCGCGAGTTAAAACAACAGTTTCTCTGGTGGCAGACATAATTTTTAGAAAGGTGAAGTAAAAGTTTGAGCATTAATAATTTGCCCTGTGATACCGATACTGTGGGAACTGAATAGATAAGTGTAAAGAGCGGCTAAACTGTCCATTGCGGGTAATTGGGTTTTATCTTCGGCAGGATAGGCTTTTTTTCGCAATGGGGAATTAATCGCCCCTGGCACCAGCGTATTAACCCGTATTTTTTGCCCCGCTTCAAGTTCTTCGGCAAAAATTTTTGCCATGCCTTCGAGGGCAATTTTTGCAACACCATACACACTGGAATAAGCGCGTCCTGTGCGAGCCGATGAATCTGAGGTAAACACAATTGAAGCATAAAGACTTTTTTGTAATACAGGTAATAAGACCCGGGTTAATAAAAAGGCTGCACTCAAATTGACTGTTAAACCGTTGCCCCAATCGTGGGTTGTGCATTGTGCTAAGGGGGTGAAATGTTTAAATTCTACCGCCGAATGCAGCAAACCTTGTAAAGCACCGTATTTTTCTTCAATAATGTCAGCCAATTCTTCGTATTCACTTTCAGTTGCACCTGCTAAATCAAACGGATACAACACAGGGGTGGGCGCACCACTGGCTATAATGGCATCGTAGGTATGTTCTAATTTAGGAATCAGTTTATCCAGTAAAATCAGCGTAGCTCCTTGTTTTGCTAACGCAACCGCCGCAGTATGCCCTAAACCACCGCCTGCGCCTGTGATTAAAATAACTTGATTTTTCAATAACATAACGCCCTCTCTAACCATGCTGTAATGTGTGCAGGTGAGGCGACTAACGCATCGGCTCCCCATTGTTCTGGACGGTCTTGGGCGGTTAAATAACCATACACTGCTGCCAAGGTTTTCATCCCTACCTTTTTTCCTGCTGTTATATCGTGCAGTGCATCCCCAATAAACACACATTGCTCAGGCGTAACTTGCGCTTGTCTACAGCCCTCTTGCATTGGTTCAGGATGCGGTTTGCTATGCGCAGTGGTATCTCCACTAATCATACACGCCACACGGTCAGTTAAATTTAACGCACGCATTAAAGGGTGGGTAAAACGTTCATGTTTATTGGTTATGACTCCCCACTTGAGTCCTTGGTTTTCAATAAACTGCAATGTGTCTGCCATACCTGTAAAAAAACCACCGTGCTGGACAATATTATTTTCATATAACGCCAGCATGGTTTCCAAAATAGCCTCATGGCTGGCAATCGCTGTTGCTGCACTACTGTGTTGAATCATTTTCATTGCACCAAAGGAAATCAACGGCTGCACTTGTTGATTTGTCACCTGCGCAAAGCCATGTTGCACTAATGCTTGATTCAAACAAGCAATTAAATCAGGGGCGGTATCAACCAGCGTTCCATCTAAATCAAACAGCACACATTTAAGGGAAAAATCATTCATCAGGTTTAACCTGTCCGTTGAAAAGCGGCGATATAATTGATGTCAATATTCTGACTTAAGCGAAAACTTTTGTTAAAGGGGTTGTAAGCAATGCCTACCATTCCTCGCAGACTCAAGCCACACGCCCGCGCCGATTGACATAATTCAGACGGTTTAATAAAGGTTTTGTAATCGTGCGTCCCTTTGGGCAACATTTGTAACACATATTCGGCGGCTAAAATAGCGAATAAATAGGCTTTGGGTTGCCGGTTTAAGGTCGAAAAAAACACCATTCCACCTGGTTTAACCAACGTGGCACAAGCGGAAATAATCGAGCCAGCATCAGGGACGTGTTCTAACATTTCCATGCAAGTGACATGATCAAAACTGTCAGGTTGCTGTTGCGCCAAACTTTCTGCACTGATTTTTTGATACCTTGCTTGCACACCTGATTCCAAACCGTGTAAATCGGCTACATCAATTAATTCTTCACTTAAGTCTATCCCTAAAACTTGCGCCCCACGTTTGGCTAACCCTTCGGTTAAAATACCGCCACCACAGCCTACATCCACAATTTTTCGGCTGTTTAAAGTGATATAACGCTCAATAAATTCAATCCGTAACGGATTAATCGCGTGTAAGGTTTTAAATTCACCTTGTTCGTCCCACCAGCGTTCTGCTTGGGAACCAAATTTGTGGATTTCATGCAAATGGACATTCTGTGTTGCGGTCATCATAGGTAAGCTCACTCGGGATAAGGTATAGTGTACTATATTAGTAGGTTATTCGTCATCAAAACTCAATCAACATCGCTGATTAAAGCTAACATTTCATCAAACGACATTTTGCCCCCTAACTCGCCGCCTTCGAGCAAATTATGCGCTAAATCACGTTTATGTTTATGTAAAGCCACGATTTTATCTTCAATCGTATCTTTGGCAACCAAGCGATAAATTGTCACAGGGCGTTGTTGTCCCATTCGATGAGCGCGGTCAGAGGCTTGGTCTTCTACCGCAGGATTCCACCACGGATCCATGTGAATCACATAATCGGCGGCGGTTAAATTTAACCCTGACCCGCCTGCTTTTAAGCTAATTAAAAATAAATCCCCTTCACCTGCTTGAAACGCATTCACGGCTTGGGTTCTTTTTGGCACGGGGGTTGAGCCATCTAAATATTGATAGCGAATTTTTTTGCTATCCAGCAATTCCCGAATAATACTCAAATGCCCAACAAATTGACTGAAGACTAAGGCTTTGTGGCGATTGGAAATCAACTCTTCCACTAATTCGATAAAAGCATCTAATTTTGAGCTGCCTAACAAGCTTTCAGGCATTACCAAACGCGGATGGCAACAAGCACGGCGCAAGCGCATAATTTCTGCTAACACTTGTAAATGCTGCTGTCCTGCGGCGGCGGTTTTTTTCGCATTCTGCATACTGTCAAGCGCGTCACGGCGCAAGGCTTCATAAAAGGTCTGCTCTTCTGCGGATAATTCCACATGAAGTGTCACTTCGGTGCGAGCAGGCAATTCGGTTAAAACATCGGTTTTTAAGCGGCGCAAAATAAACGGGCGCAACAGTTTTTTCAAACGTAACTGCACGCCGTGGTCTTTGTTATTTTCAATGGGGCTGGCAAATTGAGTATTAAATTTTTGCAATGAACCGAGTAACCCCGGATTAATAAAATTAAATAGATTCCACAACTCGCCCAGATGATTTTCAATCGGTGTCCCCGTGGTAATCAATTTAAAATCCGCAGGCAATGCCATTACCGCTTTTGAACGTTTGGTTAGGGCGTTTTTAATCGCTTGCGCTTCATCGGCTACTAACGTATGCCATTGTTTTTGCGCTAATCGTTCGCCTTCGGTTTGCAGCAAACCATAGCTACAGACCACGACATCAAAGGCGTTGGCATCGTCCAACATTTGTTGTCTATCCCCCTGTCCAAATTGATGCACCCGCAAAGTTGGGGCAAAACGCACCGTTTCTTCTAACCAATTCATACACACCGAAGTGGGGGCTAAAATCAGTGTTGCGCCCACATTGGCGCGGGATAAAATCAAAGCTAACGCCTGCACGGTTTTTCCCAATCCCATGTCATCGGCTAAACACGCACCCGCCCCCCAATGTGCCAAGCGACACATCCATTGATAGCCTTCCAATTGATAATCACGCAATTGACCCTGAAAGGTTGAAGGCAAATCAGGCAGAATTTCGGTCATTTCCTGTAAACGTGTAACTTGAGCTTGCCACTGTTTTTCTGCCTTAATTGTCATGCCTTGGGTGACTTCTTCGAGCGCGTGAGCCGCCAACGCATGAAAGCGCATTTTATCCTGATGCAAATCGCCCAACCCTGCAAAATCATCCAGCCGCTGGCGTAATTCTTGTGTTAAAGCAATCACTTGTCCATCGTCGAGCTTTAAAAAACGCCCATTGGAATTTTTCAACAACTGCAATAAGTGTTGCATTTGTAACACTTGGTTATCGGCAATTTGCAACTGTCCTTCAACACTAAACCAATTATTTTCTTTGCGAATTGAAAAATGGCTAGCCGATAAACCTAGCACGCGACTAATCCGAATGCTTTTACCTTTGGGCCATTTTAACAGGACAAATTCAGGTAACTCCTGCAATTGCAGCAAGGCTTCTAACGCCATTTCAGGCTCATCCATCAACCAGTGCATTTCTTTGGAGGGGTATAACTGCGGACAGGCGGCTAAGGTTTGCGTTAAATAAGCCGACTCTTGCACAAAATCGCGCGTGGTTTGCAATTGCTTCCCGTCAATTTCTGCTAACACAGTTTTACCACCTGTCGCAGGTTTATAAATCGGGCCGCCTTCTGCAAAAGGTTGGACATACATTTCAATTTGCAGCCCATCATTAACAGGTTGTAAATGAATATGCAATCGACTATCAGCGGCAACTTCTTCGGCGTGTGGCGATTGCCCACCAATATCGGATTGAACTGTTAAGGTACTGGCAATGGAGGTAATCGAGGCAATCACTTGCTGTTTGGCATGATGCGGCACAAGCAAGCCATTTTCCCCTAAAATTTCAGCGACTTGCAAATGCTTTTTAGTCACAGGATATAATAATAATCCTTCGTTTGCCGCTTTTTCTAATACCAATGTGGCATTATTTTTAATGGTGGGCAATAAGAAAATATGTAAATTCGCACCTTTTTCTTTCACTAATAATTGCGGTTCACACACTTTAATTGTTATCGGTTGAGTAAAATCTTCTTTTTCAGCCCAATACAAATGCGGATGTCCAACGGCGGCTAATAAACTTTTTTCACCTAAAATGTAATCAGCACGCAAGCCATAGCCGTAATATTCATGCTCATATTCCACTTCAATGCCGTGACAAATTTGTTTATCCTGCTCCGATAAATAATCAAATTCATTTAAATTTTCTGATAAACGTTTCAAAGAAACGGCTTTGCCTTTGGTCCAACGCCCTGATTTGCCCATTTTTTGCTCGCGTGGCACTAAACTAAAGCGGTCATTGGTTAAACTAAATAACCAAATCAAACGTGATGACTGTTCTTGCGTTACAACACTTTCATTTAATTGATTTAACGCATTTAATGCCCGCTCCCAAGGTTCAACTTTGGGTAATAAATCAATAATATCGCCTAGGGGTGAGCCTTTATAGAGGGCGGAAATTTGTAAAACTTGTTTATCATTATGCGCTAATCGGTCTAATAACAAAGAACTTACAACTGCATACCATTTATAACCAAACTGATGGGCTTGTTTACAATGCTTGGCTAATTGAATTAAAAAAGTATTGTCTATTTTTAGGAGAGTCTCTATTCCATCCAGCCAATATAAAGCTAAGGCTTGGAATAAATGTGTATAAGGGGTATTTTTCCTTATAAGCGTATAGTTGAGTAAATAATCCGCTTTGTCAATTGCCATTTGCCCACGATATATAGCTAATGTGTCTAATAAATAGCCATGACAATAACTATAGGAATCATTTTCTGTTTTACTCGCAATTGCCAGTTGTTTTTTTAATATTTCAAAGTTTTCAGGCAAACAGGTTTTTAGTAAACTTAAATGATAAAACTGTCCTGCCAAGCCTGAAATGGTTAAATTACGTTTCCGCGTGTGCTGCTTAAGGGCATTAAAATAGTCATTAAAATAGGCAAGGGCTTCGGTGTTTTTATTTTGCAAAAAACGTAACGCGCCTAATAAATAAAAATCATTTAATTGTGGATTGTCTAATAACCAAGCTTCTGCATTTTCAAAATTTCCGCGTACCAGTCGATATTCAAGCAAAGTTTGGCGTATTTCTTTGGTTTTAAAGGGTAAGAATTGTGTTTCTAAAAGCCGATATTGTAACGTGCAATCTTTTAGTAAAAATTGATTGTGTTCTAAATAGGTTTTGAGCGCGACAAAACGGATTTCACTCGTAAGCTGTAAAAACCAAACCTCATCAAATTCTTTAAAAAACAATCGGTTTAAGGTGGGGATAAGTTCATTGGGAAATTGTTTTTCAATAAATCCTAATTGTTCTTGAAATGAGGATAAATTATTTAAAAATACAGATAAGCGTATTTTTCTAAAGATACTTAGAAAATTAAAATAAAAATAATGGTTGCTTTTGAATGTTTCAATCGCTAAAGCAGTAAAAAAAGGTTGTTTTGCGGCTATTTTTATTAACTCATCCGCTAAATCCGCGTTACAAAGCCAACCCTCCCGACTATTTTCAAGAATTTTCAGTTGCAATAATTTATCTTTTAAAGGCTTTGCAATTTTATTAATAAGGGCAGGTTTGAAACAATTACTTTGTCTTAATAAACGTTGAAAATTCTCTTGTCCAATCGGTAATAAAATAATTGATAATGCAAATACAATGTTTTGTTCATCTTCTGCAAGCGTGTTGAATTGACTAAGTAATTTAGAGGTCATAGTGGGTTAAAATTTAGGGTATGCTGACAAAGAAAGCTATGTTCAATAGCGATGTAACGGGGGAAGATAATACTGCCAATAGGTTTTATTGGCAGTATTTAAAAGAATGGATTTATAGCATTTTCAACTTTGTTAGATATAGAAATTATTTACATGATTAAAATAACCATTTATATCATATAAAGATATAGATTTAATAGCTG
>JAIFMS010000175.1 GCA_020048335.1 Methylococcaceae bacterium
CACGCATTAGGCGTTATTTTGTCGGGTGATGGCACAGACGGTTCAGAAGGATTAGAAGAAATTATTCGTGTAGGAGGAAGTGCGATTATTCAAGCGCCTGTTAATTGTCTTTATAAAAGCATGACGCTATCGGCTTTAAATATGTGTGAAGCAGAAATCGTGGCAGCGGATACCGAAATCGCCGCGCAGATTAACGCTTTTTTACCCAAATTAAATTTTTAAGAGTATCAAAATGTTTATTCAAGCGGAGAATCCATAATGATGACATGGTTCAATAACCTGCATTTAAGAGTCAAGTTGCTTGCATTCTTTATGGCGGTGGGTCTAATTCCTTTTATAAGTGCGAGTTCTATCGCTTATGTTGCCTCTGAAAGTGCTTTAAGGACACAGATTGTTAAGCAGCTCGAAGGTATTCGAGAAACTAAAAAAAAGCAGTTAGGCGACTATCTTGACTCTAACAAACAAGATATGACAACCATTGCAGAAACGGTACACAGTTTTTGGCAACAAGGGACAGAATCATTTGAAGGATTACAGGCACGAAAACGGCTTTTAGTAGAACAATATTTTGAACGCACACTCGATCTGTTAAAAGATGTACAAGTTAATATCCGCTATACCGAAGGGATTAAAGAATTTAGTGCAGCGTTTAATAACGGCTTGCAAAGTGCTGAATATAAAGCCGCTTTGGCTGCGCGTGATAAAGGTTTACAAGTATTTAAAGAAAGCTTTCATCTTGAGGAAGTCTATTTACTCGATGCTAAAGGCAATATCATTTATTCGTCCAATAGAGGCGCAGACTTAGGCTTGAATGTTAAAGAAGGTGTTTTAGCCGATAGCCCTCTATCGCGTGTATTTACTAAATCACGTTATGAAGTCACACTTGAAGATACTGCTTTTTATGAACCTATAAAAGAAGCCGTTACATTTGGTGCAACCCCCTTGATTGATAGCAGTGGTAGCTATTGGGGATCTGCGGTGTTTCGATTTTCTAACTCGAAAATCAATGAAATTGTACAGGACAGAACAGGATTAACAGAGACAGCGGAATCTTTTTTAATCAGTAAAAATCAAGCCGGAAATGTCAGTTATCGTTCTGACCGAGTGGTTAAAAAAGGAAAAATGGGGGAAGAACGAAATTTAACTGAAAATATCGGCAAAGCGTTGAGCGGTAAAGCAGGACGTTCTTTCGGTGTTGGTACATCGGGTCGGTGGGAATTGGTTACTTATGAACCACTGAATATCCCAGGATTACAATGGGCGATTATGACCTCTGTCGCCGCTGAAGAGATTATTTCCCCTACGTTGGCAGGGGATACAGAAGACTACTTTGGTAAGTACAGCAAAGCCCATCATTTTCGTGACATTATGATTGTAGCGAACGATGGAT
This sequence comes from Methylococcaceae bacterium, assembly GCA_020048335.1. Lineage (GTDB taxonomy): Bacteria > Pseudomonadota > Gammaproteobacteria > Methylococcales > Methylomonadaceae > CAIQWF01. Next base: position 1,391 of record JAIFMS010000175.1, read on the forward strand.
CGGTTTTTTACACAGACATGAAAGTATCGGACTATAACAGTAATGCGTTTACAGGAACTACAAAAGAAACAGGACTTTCTCGGGTCGTAAAAAAATCACTCGACAGCCGAGGTTTTGCTTTTGAAGATTTTTCTCGTTACGCCCCTTCTAATAATCAAGTTACCGCTTTCATGGCAATGCCTATCGTTGACGGTGGGGAAGCTCTTTTTGCTATCGTGGTACAGCTTTCATCAGATGGGATTAACAATTTCATGCAGGAACGGACGGGGATGGGTGATACAGGGGAATCTTTCCTTGTAGGACCTGACTTTTTAATGCGTTCGGATTCTTACTTAGATGAGAATCGTAAATTACAAGCTTCGTTTGATAGACCTGACACAGGGTCAGTTAAAACACTTCCCGCTGAAGAAGGGTTGCAGGGAAAATCAGATACAAAAGAAGTAAGTAGCTACACGGGTACAGATGCTTTGGCAAGTTATTCACCTATCAAAGTTTATGATAATTTGACGTGGGTTATTATTTCTAAAATTAATACCGATGAAGCGTTTTCCTCTGTCACCAAATTTACCCGCACGATGGGGGTCATGGGTGGTATCGTATTAGTTTCGGTTATGTTTATTGCGGTGGTGGTTGCAGCGTCTATTTCTACGCCGATTACTCGGATGGCAAAAATTATTACCCAGATTGCCAATGATCACGATTTAACTTTAAAAGTACCTAGTAGTGGGCATGATGAAATTGGACAGATGACCCATGCGTTTAATGAGATGCTTGATGTGATTCATACTTCATTCAAAGTAGTAAGTCGTTCTGCTCTTAATGTTGAAGGAAGTGCCGAAGATGTGGCAAAAAGAGCAACGGCAAACAAGGAAAGGGCGCAGTTGGAGTTGCAACGTGCCAAAGAGTCGGTGAGTATTATTGCAGAAATGGGTGGAACAGCCGCGAAAGTAAGTCATGCTTCGGCAGGGCAAAAAACAGCGGCGGAAGCATCTGCTCAAACCATTGCTGAATTAGTGAAAGCGGTACGAGAGGTATCTGAAGCGGCAAGTACCCAAAACAAGGAAGCAAAAGAGACGATGGCGCGGGTTGCCGATATGGGAACAACAGGCGCGAAGGTTGTGGCAACAGCCAGAGAGCAGGGCGCGATGGTGGCAAAAGTATCCGCTGCGATTGCCTCTATTACCAGCGGTGTAGAAAGTATGAATAAGGCGGTTGGAGAAGCAACTCAATATGGTAAGGCTTCTTTGATTGCGGCTGAAGAAGGTAAACGCTCTGTTGCATCAACGGTAGAAGGGATGCAGGCAATTGCAGAATCATCAGAACAAATTTCCGACATCATTGGGGTAATTACAGAAATTGCAGAACAAACCAACTTGCTTGCATTGAACGCCGCCATTGAGGCGGCAAGAGCTGGAGCGCATGGTAAAGGTTTTGCGGTTGTTGCCGACGAGGTAGGTAAACTGGCACAACGCTCATCTGAAGCGGCTAAAGAAATTACCCAGTTGATTAAAGACTCAACAGGACGAGTTTTGGAAGGAACAAAACTAACAGACCAATCCCAAAAATCGTTGATTAAAATCGATGAAGGGGGACGAGTTAATATGATGGCAATTGATGAGATTGAAAAAACAGCCGCGTCACTTGCAGCGGGTACGGCTCAAGTGCAGCATTTGATGAAAGAGTTAAACTCACTGGCAGAGGAAATTGCTGGGATGGCGGGTGAGCAGGGTTCACGGCGGGCAGCAGCAGAAACTGCTTTGTCATCCTTATTACAAGAATCAGATCGGATTACCCATCTTGTTGAGCAGGCAAATCAAGGGGCAATTACGATTGGTAATGAAATGCTTGGAATTGTGTCGCGTACTGAGGAAATGACTCAATTAACTGCTGAACAAGCAAGGCGTTCACAAAAAGTGACCGAATTAACCAATAGCTCTGCTGATTCTGCGATGAAAACGCTCGAAGGTACCACCACCGTTGTGGGGATTACTAAAGGTTTACAAGACTTATCACAAGAATTGGCAATCCAAGTAAAACAGTTCAAAATTTAGTAAACAGGGGCAAATGTTGTGGCTGATCGATATACAGCAAACAGGGCTGATTCTGCGGAAAAAGAGCAGCTTGTGCAAATGGTGGGGTTTAAGATAGGCAAAGAGATATTTGGTGTGGATATTTTGATGGTACAAGAGATCATCCGTTCTGCACCCATCACTCATGTGCCTAACTCTCCACAGTTTGTTGAGGGTGTGATTAATTTGCGTGGCAGTATTATTCCAGTGATTGATTTGCGTAAACGATTAAATCTTGGAACAGTCGAGTATTCAAAAGAAACCGATTGGATACTTATTTTGGACATCGCAGGCAGAATTACGGGTTTTATTGTGGATTTGGTGACCGAGGTCATTAAGATTCAAGAAAACAGTATTGATCCCCCGCCAGATATTTTGGTCGCAGGACTCCATAGTCAATACATTAGAGGGGTCTGTGAAGTTGAAAATACGTTGCTAATTTTGTTAGATTTTAATCGGATATTATTAGTGGATGAAGTCAAAAAACTAAAAAGCGTTACACTTAATCAAGAAAGGGGTGATGCAGATGAGTGATAAGCTAAGAATTAAGGGGATAAGTAATGAGTAAACGTATTTTAGTAGTTGATGATTCTTCCATGATGCGAAAAATGCTAACAAAAGTGCTGGTTGGTAAGGGTGGGCATACCATTATCGGTGAAGCTAAAAATGGTAACGAAGCTTTGGCGATGTATAAAGCTTTAAAGCCTGATTTAATTACAATGGATATTACGATGGAAGGAATGGATGGATTAAGTGCCGCCAAGCAAATTTTAGACTATGACAATAGAGCGTTGATTTTGATGTTATCTAACCTTGATAAAGAAAAATACAGTGGTGATATAGCAAAAATCGGAGTCATTGGCTTTGTCAATAAGCATAAGGCGCAAGAAATTCTCGATGTTATTAATGCGCATTGAGGCTAAGTTATGATTGATTTGTCTTTGCTTGAAGATTTTGTTGAAGGCGCAGGAGAAAGTTTGGATGAGATGGAATCCGCTTTACTTGAGCTTGAAACCGATCTTAACAATATTGAATTATTCAACACTATTTTTAGGGCAATGCACACAATCAAAGGAGCTGCCCAGTTTGTTGGATTGGATAAAGTTTCTGCTCTTAGCCATGTGTTGGAAGATTTGCTGGATGTTTTGCGCAATGGCAAAAAGCAAGCCAATGTCGATATTGTTAATTTATTTATTCAAGCAAAAGACAGAATTAGTGCATTAATTGCTGACTTAGAACGCTCCCAAACCGAAGAAACAGAAGTTGATGATTTAATTGAAAAAATTAAAGTTCACTTAAATTCAGATGCCCCCGTCGTTGAAGCACCCGTTGTTTCTGTAATAAATGAAACAAACGCAGCTGAAGTTATTGAAGAGTCTAGTGATAATATCGCTGATTTTTTAACTGATGACGGTGAAGAGAATTATCAGGATTTATTTAAAGCAGATGATAATCAAGATCAGGTTTCATCTTTCTTGTTTGAAGACAGCACTGAAAGTTTAGAATCCTCTTTTACCACAAATCATGCAGCTGAGAATGACCTTGCTTCTTTTTTAACAGAACAAAATCCTGTTGCAGAAAGCCAATCAGAAGAAGCTACTTTGCATGAAGAACAAGTGCCGTCTTCTTCTGTTAATACACTCTTGGCATTTGCTGATGCAGAACAGATCGCAACGCCTGCTTTAGCAAAAACAGCTGATTTTTCCAACTTTGTTATCCCAGATGAGGAATATGATCAAGAGCTATTTACGATTTTTATTTCACAATTACAAGAAAAAATAACGCTGTTGAATGCTTGTGTGGGACGGCTTAAGGTTGAAGAAAATATAAATGAAATTTTAAAAGTTGCGGCTGAAGCAATCGACAGTTTGCGATTTTCCGCCAATTATATGGGCTATGAACAGCTTACTTATTTTTATGTGAGCTGGTTAGAACACCTTACGCAAGTGCAGAAAGAAGCAACTCCCACGTTTGGGTTTATGCGTGATTATTTGCTGCAATTGGGCAAAATTTTTCCACAACTGGAAAAAAATACGCCGCCTCCTAAAAAAGAAATCCCTTTAGCAGTGCAAATAGAGCGGATGGTGATTGATAAACCCGCACCTGTTATTGATAAAGTTAGCGAAAAGTCTGCTTCGTTTGAAGCAGCCGTTAATAAATTAGAAGCTGTACCTGATGCAGAGTTAGCTTTTATCACCGATTTGATTGATGTTCAAACTGCAAAAGTGCAAGAACCCGAATTATTGGTGTCTTTGACAGAAGAGGTCAATGAGTCTGAGGAAAAAAGCCAAGCACAAGATGAGGATTTATTCCAAAGACTTAGTTATGCACTGGATGCAACAATAGCGCAAACTATCAGTTCTGCCCCAATTAATGAATTATTCGGCTCCTTACTGACTGCCACAAAAGAAGAACAATCGCGAGCTAAAGCGCAAAAAGACAGTGAATTAGCCTTAGAAATTAAAACCTTAGCCCAAGCCAATCAAGAGCCGCCTGCCTTAGTAGAAAAAGAGGTTGTACCCAAGGTTGAGTTGGATACAGCATTAGGTCAACAAAAACCAGTGCTGACTGTTCATGATGAGAATAAAACAAACCTTGTTGAAACCGCTAAAAAACCCAAAGCAAAAGCAGAAGCGGACAAGGTCTTCAAGAAAAGTATTCGGGTTGATGCCGATAAAATTGATTCATTAATGAATCAAGTCGGTGAGTTGATTGTTGATAGAGCGTATTTTTTCCAGTTAGCTAATGAAATTAATCAATTACATCAATATTTAAAAACAGCAACAGGATTAGGGCAGAAAGAACTTAAGCCCGTGCGAACTTTTGCCTATCGGTTTGGTGAGGCCATTATTTCTTTAGGCAGAACCTCAAACGAATTGCAAGAAGGAGTGATGAAAATTCGGATGCTGCCTATTTCGCAAATTTTTAATCGTTATCCTCGTTTGGTACATGACCTTGCAAATACGAAGGGTAAAAAAGTTCAATTAGAAATTCGTGGGGAAGATACCGAACTGGATAAAATGATTATTGAGGAAATTTCTGACCCGTTAATTCACATGATTAGAAATGCCATCGGACATGGACTGGAAACTCCAGATGTTCGTAAACAAATGGGCAAACCTGAAATAGGCACCCTCATTTTAGAGGCCTATCATGAAAGTAATCATATTGTGATTGAAGTCACCGATGACGGGCGAGGGATTGATACAGAACGGATTAAAATCAAAGCCGAGGAGCTGAATCTCTTTACTCGAGAAGAGCTTAATAGGATGTCAAAAGATGATTTGACCCGCTTTATTATGATGCCTGGTTTTTCAACGGCTAAAGAAATTGATAGCACCTCAGGACGTGGCGTGGGGATGGATGTTGTCAAGAAAAACATTGAAAAATTAAATGGTACGATTGAAGTTGAATCTAAAGTTGGGATTGAAACCAAAGTCAGGTTAAAAATTCCATTAACTTTGGCGATTATCCAAGCTTTGTTAGTTAATGTGAGCAATGATTGGTTTACCATTCCATTGGCAAACGTGGAAGAAACCTTGCGTGTCGTGCAAGATGAAATCTCTATTATGGAAGAAACAGAGGTGATGTACTTGCGCGGTAAAACATTACCCATTTTCAGATTAGCGACTCTTTTTAATCTTAAATCAGGTCAAAATGTCGCAGATACCGAGTTTTTTGTGGTGGTTGTCAATACAGGTAATCAGCGGGTTGGTTTAATGGTGGACTCGTTAATTGGGCAAGAAGAGGTCGTTATTAAACCGTTAGTTGATTATTTACATGAGAAAAACTGTTTTTCTGGCGCAACGATTGTAGGGGATGGACGTATTTCATTGATTTTAGATGTTTATGAATTGGTGGAGATGACAACAAATAAACAAATTAAACGGCATGAAGCGCAAGAAAAAGGCTCTTTAGTGTCGTTACAAGATGAGATGTAACAACTGTTTTAAAACTGTGATGTTGAATAAAGCCCTTATAATGTAGCAGAGGTAATTGTGGCGGAGAAGATGAAGGTTTTGGTCGTTGATGATGCTAGCTTTATGGTAAAGGCAATTAGCGAGATTTTAAATTCTGACCCTGATATTGAAGTTGTTGGTTCTGCTAAAAATGGTTTGTTAGCATTAGAAAAAATTAAAGAGCTGCGCCCTGATGTAATTACTTTGGATGTGGATATGCCTATTATGGATGGTATTAAAGCAGTCCGCCATATTATGCTGGAATGCCCCGTCCCTGTTGTGATGTTAAGCTCACTTTTTAGTAATGGAGCGATTTCTTTTGAAGCGTTAAGACTAGGAGTGGTCGATTTTTTACCGAAACCATCAGGTGCGATTTCTCAGGATATTCATAAAGCAAAACAACAAATTATTAATAGAATAAAAACAGCGGTTGCGGTCAATATTGCAAATATTCATCGGGTTAGAATTAAGCCGATTAATCAATTTGATAAATTAGATGATTATTATGGTTTACAGGAGTTAGAACATATTTTACTCATGGGAACAACGTTGGGTGGCCCTAATACTTGCATTCGTATTTTTGCAGAGTTACCTACTCGACTGGCTACTGCGGCGATTGTTGTCCAAGAAATATCACCCAAAATTTTACCTGCCTTTGTGCAAGAATTTGACAAATATGCAAATTGGCATATCTGTGAAGCGGTTGATGGAGCTGTTCTGGAAGCTGGAGTCTGTTACGTTGCCTCAAATGAGTATTCACTCACAATTGCGGTGAATGAAGATGAAGAGGCGTATTTACAAGTCGGTGCAGCGGTAGAAAAGCCATTGAATACCTTGTTTTCGTCAGCGGCAACTGTTTTTGGGCGGCATACCATTGGCGTGTTACTTACAGGGATTGGTGATGATGGTTCTGATGGTTTTTTAGAAATCAAAAAAAAATCAGGAATAACCATGGCGCAAAAAAGTGATACCTGCGTTTATCCTAATCTTGTGCAATGTGCTATTGAACGCGGCTTGGTTGATAAAGTGATTGATGAGGGCAGTCTTGCAGATGAAATAGAGGCGATGATTAATGGATACACAACCGCTTTATCTTGACTATAAAACGTAGGTTTTTTGATGATTATTATTTGTGATAAATGCCAAACAAAATTTCAATTGGATGTAAGTTCAATTGGCAAAACCTTGTTTAAAGTCAGATGCTCAAAGTGTAAGCATATTTTCTCGGTTGATATTTCTCCCAAAGAGGAAGTGTATGAATTAACGCGGCATAATGAAGCACCCATCCGGCGAATCATTGCAATTTGTAATCAAAAAGGTGGGGTTGCCAAAACATCAACCTGTTTAAATTTAGGGGCATCCTTATCATTAGCAGGTAAACGAGTCTTGTTGATTGACTTTGATGTACAAGCAAATTTAAGTATGATTTTAGGACAAACCAATCAGCCTTCTTTTTATGAAGTGATGCAAAAAGAAATTGAGATTTTAAAAACCATTAAAAATGTGCGTCCTAATTTATGGCTTTTACCCTCAAATGCCAAAATGTCATTATTAGCACGACAATGCTTACAACAAAAAGATTTTGGACTATTCTTACGCAATACCCTTGAACCGGTTAAACAACATTTTGATACGATTATTATTGATACGCCGCCTTCTATCAAATTTTTTACTCCTAATGCATTGATGGCAGCTGATTTTGTTATTATCCCTACGCAAGGGGAATTCTTATCAATGAATGGTGTATTACAAACTGAAAATATTATTAAAGTCTTAGCGAAATCACATACCTTGGATTATCGTGTTTTGCTCACGATGTATGATGAAAGAAATACCGCTGCTAAAATGGTATTTTCAAAATTAAAAGATAAATATAAAGGTAAAATTTTTTCTACTGTTATTAATTTGGATTTTAAATTACAAGAGTCACAAATTATTAATGAACCCATTATTTATTATGATGAAAAATCCATCTCGGCAATTCAATACAAAGCATTAGCAAAAGAATTAGAAACAATCTAATTTGTGAATTAGTCTACGTTATTTTCCAAGTTAAGGAATTTTGAATGTTTGATAAAAGAATTATTTTACCTTTTATTTCGCTGTTTTGTGTTCTCAGTATCTGGGAATTAACCACACGATTTAGCGGTTGGAGTAGCAACGTTTTTCCAGGGCCTATTGCGGTTATGACCAGTGGATGGGCACTGATAGAAAATGGCTTATTACTAAAACATACGGTTGCCAGTTTATTTCGAGTCAGTATAGGCTTTTTTCTAGCCGTGGTTTTGGGTGTCCCATTAGGGATTGTCTTAGGTCGATTAGACATTGCTAAAATTTTATTTAACCCTTTAGTCCAATTTTTACGCCCGATTTCGCCTTTAGCTTGGATTCCATTGGCAATGCTCTGGTTTGGGATTGGCGACCCGCCTGCTATTTTCTTGATTTTTCTCTCTAGTTTTTTCCCCATGATTGTTTCCACCAGTGTGGCAGTTGAATCCATTCGACCGACTTTTTTTCAGGTTGCGGCAAATTTTAATTTTAGTCGCCGTGAAGTGATTACCAAAATTGTAATCCCAGCGATTACTCCACAGGTTATCACCGCATTACGTTTAACCATTACCATTGCATGGCTAGTGGTAGTTGCGGCAGAAATGATTGCAGTACAGTCAGGTTTGGGCTATTTAATTTTAGATGCGCGAAACGCATTACGGATGGATTATGTCATGGTAGCCATGATTACTATTGGCTTTATCGGACTATTTTTAGACTTTGTGATGCGCAGTTTAGGCAATATCGAATCAACCGCTTGGGGAAGGCTGACAAAATAATGAGTCATATTCAAATACAAAATGTAACAAAATCTTATGTTGATCACAGAAAAATTCCACGCGCTGAACAAAATAGTTCAACTAATCGCACAGTGGCTGTTTTAGATGAGATTAATTTAGAATTTCAAGAAGGGGAAATGATTTGCCTGTTGGGAGCATCTGGCTGTGGCAAATCTACGCTATTGCGGATTATTGCAGGGTTTGAACAGCCTACTTCAGGTCAGGTTTTTGTGAATGGTGACTTAGTCACCAAACCGCGTACCGATGGTATTTTTGTTTTTCAACACAGTGGTTTGTTGCCTTGGATGACCGTGTGGGAAAATATCGAATTAGGTTTGCGTCATTTGGAGGATGTAGACAGTAAAAACTCGACTATCTCAGAATATATCAGCATGGTTGAACTCGATGGTTTTGACAATCATTATCCACACCAATTGTCAGGCGGAATGCTGCGGCGAGCTGAGTTAGCTAGAGCGTTGGCTGTCAATCCTGATACCTTAATTATGGATGAGCCGTTTAGCGGATTGGACTTTTTAACCCACATGAAAGTGCGGGAAGAAGTGGTTAATATGCACGAATACATTAGAAAAACCACCTTGCTAGTCACACATGATATTGATGATGCGTTAATTATGGGCGACAGAGTGATTGTATTGGGTGGGAAACCTTCGCAAGTTAAATTAGAACATAAACTCGATTTTGGACGGCCGCGCGATTTAGGGGCAGATGCTGAATTAA
>JAIFMS010000077.1 GCA_020048335.1 Methylococcaceae bacterium
TTCGCAATCAAGTGTTACAAATTTGGCACGTTTATATTCAAACTAAAGACCAGCAGCAATGGGTGGTTTATCAAGAGGAAAAAATAGAACGGGCTTTAAATAAAGCGGTTGCCTTGGCAAATCAACTCAATACACAGGTAAAAATTGCCGAAAGTTATGGAACAGGGCGGTTTCCTGATATGGAAATTGAGCCACCTAACTTGGTGATTCAAGCGTGGGAACAACGTTTTTTAGGCACGGCAACGTTGCTTTATAAAAATTTTTCCACTGTTAGTTTATGGCGATGGCTGAAAGTTTTATTTACCCATATCAAAGATTTTCTTTTTATTGGCGTATTGTCAGGCATTATGTCGCAATACGGCGGATTGCTGTTGGTTTTATGGGGTGAACAACTGGGTTTACAACGACCCGAAGTGATTTATTTAGACGGGTTTGAGCCTAATTTTAATGTAACTGAAGTGCTGTTTTTTGTAACAACTTTGATAACTTTAGTGCTAACTATTTATCAGCAGCATCGCAATCACCGTCTTTTAATTGACCGCACGAGCCTGCAATACAGCGTGTCGGGTAAACCAAAAGGGATGTTATATTTTACCCAAAAGCCCGATATTATTGTGTTGAAAGGCTTTGATAAAACAACGGTTATTTTTGTGAATGAGGAAAATAAAGTTTTAGAAGTTAATGGCTTAGAAGAATATGAATATGACCAGCTTTATACCTTATGGCTGTCGATGCCAATGGGATAAATCCCTCTTAAGTCGTTATTGAACACGACAAGAGGGATTTAAAAAACTTATTTCAGTGATAATGTTTCGACTCTGCCATTGATTTCAATGCTGAGTTTGTCTTCTTTGGCTAACCAGCCGATAGCGCGTTGCAAGTCCGTTCTGGATAACTTGGTTTCTTTTTCAATTTTAGAGGGGCTAGATGCGCCATTTTTTTCTAAAAATGTCCACAGCAGACCTGCGTCTTCGCCTATATTACTAGACATATTATTTTCCTTTTGTAGTAGTTGAATTAAAATTTTTTAAATGCTCTTCATCAGGCAGCGTAATATTAAGCTCTAGGGTTTCTCGTTCATCATCTTGCTCTAAGCTAACGGAAATAGTCTCTTCGCTAACCTGAAAATATCGCTGAATCACCTCCAGCAATTCTTTTTTTAACTGCGGCAGGTAAGAGGGTTGATTGCGTGAAGAACGTTCATGCGCGACCAAAATTTGCAATCTTTCTTTGGCAATAGCAGCGGAGGTGCGTTTATTGGTTTTAAAATAATCGAGTAAACTCATCACTTACCTCGAAACAGCAAGCCAAACAATCCTTTTTTCTCTTTCTCAATAAAGCGGTGCGGAACCTCTTCGCCTAAATATCGCGCCACAATATCAGAATAGGCCTGACCTGCATCACTTTGCTCGTCCAAGATAACAGGCGTTCCTGAATTAGAGGCATTGAGAACGGATTTTGATTCTGGAATCACCCCCAACAGATTGAGAGCTAAAATTTCCTGCACATCATCCACACTGAGCATTTCGCCTAATTTTACCCGCTCGTGCGAGTAACGTGATAATAATAAAAACTCTTTAATCGGCTCTTCAGAAAATTCAGCCCTGCGTGATTTACTGGCTAAAATCCCTAGCATTCTATCCGAGTCACGCACCGATGAAACTTCAGGATTGGTGACAATAAACGCATCATCGGCAAAATACATTGCCAAATGCGCCCCGCGCTCAATCCCCGCAGGCGAATCACAAATAATATAGCTAAAATCCTTTGCCAATTCTTCCAAAACCTGCCCAACCCCTTCTAAGGTGAGCGCGTCTTTATCACGGGTTTGTGAGGCGGGTAAAATATACAAATCACCACAGCGTTTATCACGAATTAAGGCTTGATTTAGCGTAGCTTCGTGATTGATGACATTCACTAAATCATAGACTACCCGCCGTTCACAGCCCATGATTAAATCCAGATTTCGCAAGCCCACATCAAAATCAATCACCGCTGTTTTGTGTCCGCGCTTTGCCAATCCCATTGCAATAGCGGCACTGGTCGTGGTTTTTCCTACGCCGCCTTTTCCTGATGTTACAACAATAATTCTAGCCAATGTTTTTTTCCTCTAAAAACGGGCAATCACAGCTCTTCAATGAGTAAAGCTTGATCGTGTAAATAAATTTGAACTAAGGTACGCTTAACGGTTTTATCCAACTCTTCGTTGATTTTATAAATGCCTGCAATCGACACCAGTTCTGCTTGCAAATCAGAACAAAAAATACGCGCCTGTGTATCGCCTTGCACACCTGCTAAAACCCGCCCACGCAATGGGGCATAAACATGAATATTGCCCTCTGCCATCAATTCAGCACTGGAACTGACAGGGGCTAATACCGTTAAATCCCCTGTGGCATAAATACGCTGTCCTGAACGAACCGGTTGGGTAATGACTTTGTTTTCTTTTGCAGGCGGTATCAGGACAACAGGCGGTGCTTCTACGACTTTTTCATCAACCACCGTGGCGTTAATCTCAGGCTCAGAAGTCGTTTGCACGACCAAGTTGTTTAAGGTTTGATTAGTTTGTACGGCAATCCCCAATTCGATAGCAAGCTTGTTTTGTGTTTCTGTTGCCCCGGATACCGCGATAGGAATTAACTCTAAGCTGCGCAAAATTTTAATCAACTCGGCTAACTCAAGCGGTGCATTTTTTCGAGTCAGCTTGTGCAAGTCAATTAACACCGCCGAGTTTTTAAACAAATCAGGGGCTTGGGTTAGCTTTTTTTCTAGCTGAGACGAAATAGTTTCTAATTCGTGACTTGCCAAAACAAGGGCTGGCACATTAAAAGAGCTACTTTTAAACTGCAAAGCAGCTATTTGATTTTCAGAAAGTGGGGTGTCAATCGACATCGTATTAAGCGCACCTAACTTAGGTTATTGGGAAGGATTCTAACATTGCTGATAAAAAAAATCATTGCTCATGTCACATTGACATCCTCACCGCCCTAAAGAGACGGTAATTCCTGATTACTCAGGAGCAAGCTTATATCGCTATTACTTGCCAGTTCCTGCTGCTGACGGCATTACCACACCATTCACTTCACAGGCTAAAACGCAGTGTCCCCGCGCTAAAACATTCATTGCACCGACTAAATCGGCATTATTGCTATAGCCACATTCAACACAAACAAAATCCGCTTGAGTCAGGCGATTTTCTTTAGCGACATGATGGCAACAAGGGCAAGTTTGGCTCGTGTGATGTGCTGGAACTGTAACAACAATCCCGCCATTCCAGCCTTGCTTATATTCAAGCATATCGAAAAAAATGCCCCAGCCTTGGTCTAAGATTGAACGATTTAATCCTGACTTTTGAGCGACACGTTTACCGTGTTTTTCACTATTGCCTTTTGATGACTTGCTCATGTTCTTAATCTTCAAATCTTCAATGACAATCACGGCTTGGTTTTCGCTGATTTCGGTTGAGATTTTATGAAGAGTGTCACGGCGAGCATTCGCTATTTTTTGGTGATGTTGAGTAATCTTGGCTTTCTGTTTCTGCCAGTTATTTGAAAATTTACGCTTGTGTTTTAATTTGCGCTGCAAAGTTGCCAATTTTTCAGCGGATTTTTTAAAGCTGTTTAGCGGTTGATAGACAATGCCATTAGACAAAGTGGCGAACAGCTTAACGCCCATATCAATACCCACGATAGAGCTTGATTTATGCGCTGTTGAAGGCGTTTCGTATTCCACTTGAATGGCAACGTACCAGTGTTTACCTTTGCGAGTGACCGTAATATTTTTTGCCGTACCAACAATTTTGCGGCTATTGCGATAACAAACCCAACCGATTTTAGGCAAAAATACCCGATTGCCTTGCTGGTCAATCTTAAAGCCTTGTGGATACCGAATACTGTCCGATTGCCCTTTACGTTTAAAAACAGGAATGCGTTTAAACGTCTGTTTTTTGTCAAAAGCATCTTTAAAAGCTTTGTCTAAATTCTTTAACTTTTGCTGCAAAACTTGCGAAGGCAATTCTTTTAGAAAGCTGTAATCGTCTGATTTTTTCCAAAGTGTTGCCCAAAAATTCAGCTCTTCATACCACAAGATAGGCTGTTTTTGATTTAATCTAGCCAAATTTAATGCCAAAGCTTTATTCCAAACAAAACGACAGCCGCCAGCATACACACTCAATTTCTGGTTTATTTCAGCTGTTGTGTTTAACCTATATTTAAAGGCTTTTCGTATCGTTTTATTCATGCGGCAATCGTACTCTTTATAAAAACATTATTTATCAAAACTTAAAACTTTGTTGGCTAATGATGAATCAATGCCAAGGTTTTTTCAGGGAGGGTATTCTTAGTTTCGCCTGCCAAATATAAACGCGATTCTTCGTGTACTGTGGTCATAAATTGCAATAATTGCATTTCTAAGCCTAATTTAGCCTGAAAATCATCGGTTTCCCACATTTGATTTAACAATTGCTTGGCATGATGATGAATCGTAAAAGCCACTGCTTCAGGCAAATGGCGGTAACTTTTTTGAATCGAAACTTTTAATTGCTCCAGCGATTGTAAATATTGCTTATAATCTTTGACCTCTTGCTGGTATTTAGTTTTTAAAATCAGCAATTGCGCATCATATTCAGTCGCTAATAAAGCCATTTCGTGTGCTAATTGCGCTGTTTTTTTTTGTAACTCAATTTCCAACTGCTTTTCTGCCAAAATTTGCGCGTGTTTTAACGCAAGCTGCTCGGCTTGATGTTGTTGTTTCCACTTTAAATCCTCAGTTTGCGCTGCATGAAACAGAGATTGCAGAGCCAAAAGTGCGCGTTCTAATAGTGCCATATTTTTATAAAATCGTTGAAATAGCCTGCTGTAAGGCAATTAATTGAGTGATTGCTTGCTGCTGCTTGGCTTGGTTAAGCTGTTGCTGATAGGCTGTAAATTGCGCTGGCGTTAATTGCGGTTTTAATCCGTGCAATTGCTTGGCTAATGATTTGGCTAATAAACGAGTTTGCTGCCGATTATCTTTTGCCAATAAACGGTTTCTTTTAAAAGCGTTAAAATAAGCCAATTGTTTTTTTTTGCTCTGAAACAAGCGTTGTAACTGCTCTTTTTTAAGCAGTTGAAATAACAATTGTCGCTGCACCCGTTGTTGTTTAGAAAAATAATCGGTCACTTGTTGCCAAGTGCTTTGCGCCATCAGTTTAAACAATAACAGGCATAACAAAACAAACGAAGTTAATAAAAGGCTATCGCCCAGTTGAATCACAAGCGTTGCCAAGGGACGTAAATAAAGCTGATTTAACACATCAGCACTGATTAAGCAAACCAGGGCAACTCCAAATAAGCCCAGTGCAATTTTAATCATCATGGGGTTTTTTCCTTCGCAAGCGTGGCAATTGCAGCAATCCGCAACCGGCGAATTTCCTGTCCAATTTGCGCCCCTTGTTTACCACGATTAAGGGCGATTTGTGTGTCAATTTGATTGGCAACTTGCACAGCGCGGCGAATATAATCAGCTTGCGGATAGGGTTTTTCCTCAAAGCCTAAGCGACCTTGTGCATCCGCCTGACACGCCAGCAAAAAATCAGAGATGTCGTGTTCTTTTTTAAACGCCCCTAAATTTAGCAACATATCAGCCAACGTTGAGGGACGTAATTCAAAGGCTTTGTGACAATGGGTGTGATAACTCATTACTTGCAGGGCAAGATTTTTAAATTCGGTGGGAATGCGCAACCGTTGGCAAAAGTGCCGCAAAACCGCCAAGCCTTTTTGTTCATGCCCATAATGATGCGGCAAAATATCAGGCGCAGTTTTTGCCTTGCCTAAATCATGCAATAACGCCGCAAGCCGCACAGTTGCTTTATTGGACAATCGACAGGCTTGGTCTAAACACATCAACGTATGAATCCCTGTGTCAATTTCGGGGTGATACGTCGCCACTTGCGGCACACCAAATAATTGCTGTATTTCAGGAAAAATCACCCCTAATGCACCACAGGATTGCAGTATTTCAAAAAAAGCCCGAGGCGTTTGTTCTAATAAGGCTTTGTGCAATTCTGCCCACACCCGTTCTGGCACAAGATGAGCCACTTCGCCTGTGTTCACCATCTCTGCCATTAACTGGCGAGTTTCTTCGGCTAAAGTAAATCCTAAATGCGCATAACGGGCGGCAAATCGTGCCACGCGCAATACCCGCACGGGGTCTTCACTAAACGCAGGGGAAACGTGACGAAAAACTTTATTGTGCAAATCCGCTTGTCCGCCGTAAGGGTCACACACTTGTCCGTCACTACTTAACGCCATTGCATTGATGGTTAAATCGCGCCGTTGCAAATCCTCTTCTAATGTCACATCGACACTAGCATGAACGGCAAAGCCTTTATAACCTGCGGCGGTTTTGCGTTCAGTCCGCGCTAACGCATATTCTTCACGAGTTTTAGGATGTAAAAAAACAGGAAAATCTTTTCCCACCGCTAAAAAGCCGTGTGCTGCCATCGTTTCTGGGGTTTCGCCAATCACTACCCAATCACGTTCTTTAATCGGATAATTGAGCAATTTATCCCGCACTGCGCCACCGACTAAAAATGTTTTCATTGAGGTTTACCCTATTTTTTAAAGATAAAAGCTAGAATAGCATAATCTTAACCGTATTTAGAAAGTCATCAAGGGGAATAAATGGAAGCGTTTTTTTTAGCAAGCCTGTTGTTAGGGGCGTTTGCAGGCTTGGCAGCAGGATTATTTGGAATTGGCGGCGGAGTGGTGATTGTTCCCATTTTGGCATGGCTGTTAAAAAATCAAGGGATTGCCAATGAGTTAGTAATGATTATGGCAATTGCCACGTCGTTGGCAAGTATTATTTTCACTTCCTTAATGGCGATTTTATCCCATCTGCATCACAACATTATTAAATGGCGGTCTGTTTTTTACTTAGGGTTAGGGATTGTGCTGGGCGTTGGCTTAGGCTCCTTTGTCACCCATCACATTAACACTGACCAGTTGCGCCTGCTTTTTGCGGTATTTTTGTTTTATATCGGGTTGCAAATGTGGCTGGCTATTACGCATCATCCTACCGAAAGTAAAGAATCTCCACTGAGTGATTACCTGATGGGCATTTTAACAGGAGCGGTTTCTTCTCTTTCGGGAACAGGTGGTGGAACGCTGATTGTGCCGTATTTAGTCAGTCGGCAATTGCCTATGAAAAATGCGGTGGCAACCTCCAGTGCCTGTGGCTTACCCATCGCGCTTTCTGCCAGTATTGCTTATGCTTTGCTAGGGCTACAGCACGGCAGTTTACCCGAATACAGTTTTGGCTATATCTATTTACCCGCTTTTTTGGGCATTGCTTTATCAAGTTCGTTTACCGTGCCAGTCGGGGCTAAATTAGCGCGTAGCTTACCCGCACAGCAATTAAAACGTTATTTTGCTATCGTGTTGTTTTTATTAGCAGGAAAGTTATTGTGGCATTAAGCGGTCTGTAGCGCGGTGAGATTGCTGAAGTTTTTTCACACGTCAATCATCTTAGTGTGCTGTTCTACAAAAAAGCCCCGTTTTTTAGGCGGGGCTTAATATTTTCTTACAAGCATTTTAAGTTGTTAATCGTGCTTTAAACCGCTTTTACAATAGAATTGCTTTTACGACGTTGAGCAGCAACTAAACCAACGAGTCCTGAACCAAACATCCACACCGCACCTGGAATCGGTACAACTTTTACGCTTACGTTATCTATGGATGAACCATAAGAATCACTTGTACCAGCAGCTGAAAACTTCAACTCAGTAGAACCGCTAAGTCCGACTACCTTGGCATTAAAGGTATGCCACGCATAATCCTTAAAAGAAGGTGCAACACCAGTCACATTACCAAATTGCCAACTTAGACCATTGGTATCAAAAGCAGTACTGGATCTATTTTGATAATCAAACGTTAAAAAATAACTACCGACCGAACTTGTATGATTGATAATTTGGCTCATAAAGCTATTGCCAGTGGTATCCAATTCCACAAAATTATAACCGTCTGAAGCTTTACCAACTGCATTATTACGCACTTCAATACCCAATTTGCCGCTTGTCCAGCCAGGTAAGGCAGATGCGGCAGATGAGTCTTTGTAAATTGTCCAAGAGTTGTTACCTTGTTTGGTTGCTTCAAAACTACCATTTACAACCATATTGGTACTTGCAGCATGAGCTGTAACGGCTGTAGCCATTAATATCAATGCTAAAAATAACTTTTTCATGATTAATCTCCTCATAAAAAACGCTCAATTGTATTTGAGCGGCTCTAATTATACTCGGCTTTTTTTGCGTGGTCTTCATTATAATTGAGGTTACACAACTGTATTTTTTATTCGCTTATAAATCAACAAGTTAAGAAAATTCAAAGTTTTGTAAGTTGTTGATTTCTAGCATAGGATGCGTAATATCAGCCTAACCAAACCTGTTGTTTTGCACCCCCAACAACATAACTTATAAGCGCATCATAAGCCTATCTGTCCTACAAAAAATCGCCCTCGGCAAAACCAACGGCGGTTTTTTATTGCCCTTTTCAGTAGATAACAGCAGATTTTTATTTAATACAGATAAATAACAATTAGTTAGCTAAATAAAAAATCCATAGACCTGCACATACTCCAAGAACATTATTATGTAAATCAATATCGTGTATGCAAAGTCTATCAAAAAAATACGAAATCGCTTTAATCCAGAAATACTAGTTTCAATAAAAATTCTTTCTGAAGCGAATTGTTGACATTAAAATTTCCCATAATACCCCTCTTTCAACGCATCAAACAAATTCGCCGCCGAGTGAATTTCACCATCATACTCAATTTCCTCATTGCCTTTAAACTCAACCACTGAACCATCATCCAGGGTAAATTGATAAGTGGTATTTTCCAAATCCGACTCTTTCACCAACACCCCTTGAAACACTTCAGGATTAAACCGGAAGGTGGTGCAACCTTTCAAACCCTGCTCGTAAGCGTATTGATAAATATGCTTGAAATCTTCGTAAGCAAAATCAGTTGGCACATTGGCCGTTTTAGAAATTGAGGAATCAATCCATTTTTGTGCCGCCGCTTGAATATCAACGTGCTGTTTTGGGCTGACTTCATCGGCACTAATAAAATAATCGGGCAATTGTTGCGCAGGCTCTGTGCTGTAAGGCATGGCGTGTGCATTCACTAAATGCCGATAAGCCAACAATTCAAACGAATACACATCCACCTTTTCTTTTGATTTTTTCCCTTCTTTGATGACATTACGCGAATAATGGTGGGCAAAACTGGGTTCAATACCGTTGCTGGCATTGTTGGCAAGCGAAAGTGAAATAGTGCCAGTCGGAGCAATGCTAGTAGCGTGGGTAAAACGCGCCCCAGTTTCGGCCAATTGCTTAACCAACTCAGGCGCAACTTGGGCGATTTTTTGCATATAGCGACTGTATTTGGCGTGCAGCACTTTTCCTGCCACCTCATCACCGATTTTATAACCGTCTGCCACCATTTCAGGACGTTTGTGCAACATTTCCGCTGTCACAGTAAACGTTCGCGCCAAAATCGGTGCAGCTCCTTTTTCTTTTGCTAAAACCAATCCTTCTTTCCAGCCTTCAATCGCTAAGGTTTTGGTTATTTCTTCTGTGAAAACAATCGATTTTTCATCACCATAGCGCATTCCCAGCATCGTAACGGTAGAGCCTAGTCCTAAATAACCCATCCCGTGGCGGCGTTTGCTGGTAATTTCTTCCCGTTGTTGGGCTAATGGTAAGCCATTGATTTCTACCACGTTGTCCAGCATACGGGTAAAAATACGGATGGTTTTACGATAAGTGTCCCAATCAAAATAGGCATCAGCGGTAAAGGGTTTTTCAACAAAGCCTGTGAGGTTGATAGAACCGAGTAAGCATGAACCGTAAGGCGGGAGGGCTTGTTCGCCACAGGGATTCGTCGCAACAATATTTTCACACCACCAGTTATTATTCATTTCATTGACTTTATCAATCAAAATAAATCCTGGTTCAGCATAATCATAGGTTGATGACATAATAATGTCCCACAACCTTTGGGCAGGGATGGTTTTGTAGATTTTGCAAGCAATTAACGACTGTTCATTGCGAATATAGTTTTCTTGATAAGGCAAATCGCGCCAGATAATTTGTTCTGCATTGCTCAAATCCAAGTTATCACGTTTGACTTCTTGCTCTGTGACGGGAAAAGACAATGCCCACGGCGCATTTTGTTTCACCGCTTCCATAAACTCGCGCGTAATCAGCAGTGAAAGATTAAACTGCCGCAAGCGTCCGTTTTCCCGTTTAGCGCGAATAAAATCCACCACATCAGGATGCCCAATATCAAAGGTTGCCATTTGCGCTCCGCGCCGTCCGCCTGCGCTGGACACGGTAAAACACATTTTGTCGTAAATATCCATAAACGACAGCGGCCCAGAGGTATAAGCCCCCGCGCCTGAAACATAGGCATCTTTCGGGCGAAGAGTCGAAAAACAATAACCGATTCCCGCACCACTTTTTAAGGTGAGTCCTGCTTCGTGAACTTTGCCTAAAATATCATCCATGCTATCGGTGATATTGCCGCTGACCGTACAATTAATGGTGGAGGTGGCGGGTTTATAGGCTAACGCCCCCGCATTAGAGGTAATGCGTCCAGCAGGAATTGCGCCATGACGCAACGCCCATAAAAAATCTTTGTAACATTGTTTTTGTTTTATTTCAGAGGACTCAACGTCCGATAAAGCTTTAGCAACCCGCTGATAAGTCGCATCAATATCTTTATCAACAGGTTGACCGTGTTTGGTTTTTAAGCGGTATTTAGAATCCCAAATATCGATTGAAGCTGGTTGAAAAGGAATGTCGCTGACGATATCTTCGATGACTTGTAACTTTACTGACATGGATGTTTTTCCTGATTTTGAAGGATTGTTTTATGTCTTTAAACATGAAAGGCGGCAAATTCTACAGTAACC